>JAGWYI010000680.1 GCA_018969455.1 Bacteroidota bacterium
CCGTCTCGATGAGGACAATGCCGTGGAAGCCGACAAGATGTTCGACGTGCTGATGGGCGACATCGTCGAACCGCGCAAACGATTCATCGAGGACAATGCGCTGAATGTAAGGAATTTGGATGTGTGAAAAATTATAGATAGTTCGCAAACACATCAAAAATTACTGCTATGACAATCCTTGCGTATTTTTTAACTAGCGCGCTTACAACCATAGTAGTAGCTTGTTTTGATTTCGTGAATTTTTCGATATGCACTTGGTTTGCATCGCCAAAAAGAAATGCGGGTTTGTTCAAAAGAATATTGTTTGAAATCTTTTCATTTGTGTTAGCCCTCAACGCTACAACTGCTTTGCTTTCTCTGGGTAAGTTTGTTTTTTGTTCATTATCTAATAAAGAGTATGGGATTTTAGCATTTTCCCTATCGTTGCTGCCAATTTTTTTTTGGAGCGATTAAAAGTCATGCGAACATCGTAAATAGTAAAACACCCTCTAAAATTTGTTTGATTTACAATCAAATCAATCAACTTGAATATTTAGTAGAAAATTATACTAATAATCCATATTATTTAAAAACATCAAAAATACTTTTAGGTTTTCATGTATTTAAAAACTTTGGGCAAATTTTTGCAGCCATTGCATTCTATAAGCATTTAACTCACTAAATCGAATCTAACATGAAAGATATTATAAAAAATGAGATTGGTAATTCTATTGGTGAATGGTCGGCAAAGAGGATTAATTGCATACAAGAATTTATTCCTTATCTTTGCAATCCCAATTGTGAAATAGACCTCAAAACAATCGCAAGCAAAATTAATAGCATAGTCACATTTCCAGCAATGGAACTTATAAATCTTCAAATCTATGATGAAGAAGAAAGGCGAAAAGGCTACGGTCGAACTGCGAACAATGATTTTCTAGCCAATGCCAAATCGGCAGATTATGGGTTCGCTGTCGCGCAAATCGGTTTTGTGGGCGTACCCAACGATTTTTTTAATTTACGTGCAAACATTCAATTTTACTTATCTTGCGGATGGCATTTGCTTTCTAACATCGCAGATAATTCATTAAAGATTGCTTATTGCAAACTGTAGCTATTTTGATTTTCACCAATCCGCTTGATCCGACCAATCCGTTTTACTTATTTTTTCTATGTCGAAAGACAAACTCACAAAAGAACAAATTCTCCAGGCGTTGCATCGTCTGGATGAATTGTTGCGTGAACGTGGCGTGTCAGGAGAACTTTGTATTTTTGGTGGCGCGGCGATGGTGTTGGCGTATGACGCTCGTGAGTCCACCCGGGATGTGGATGCAATTTTCATTCCCAAGCAGGAAGTGCTCAGTTGCGCCAAACAAGTGAGCGAAGAGATGAATTTTGAACTCAATTGGCTTAACGACGGCGTCAAAGGATTCGTCTCTCCCTCTGGCCCAGTGACTTCGGCGGGCATGCCCGAATTTGCCAATTTACGCATCATGCGCCCCAGCACGGAATACTTGCTTGCCATGAAATGCCTGGCGAGTCGTGTGGCGGATTACAATACTGAAGGCGACAAGAGAGACGTAATAACCCTGCTGCGTGAGTTGAATCTCCACGATACCGAAAAAATTTGTGATATCATTCTTACTTACTACAAAGAATCGCTGCTTCCAGCGAAGGTGAAATTTTTTGTCGAAGAAATCGTTTCTGAAATCAAAGCATGAACAATCAAATGCAGACGCTCAAACAAAGCATGGCTGGCATCACGGAGCGTGAGGATTTCTCCTATGCTTTGCGCAATTTTCTGGATCGTTTTTACAGCGAGCCATGCGTTGAGCAACTGCAAGACGAGCCGGTTTTGTTAACGGAAATCCTGCAAGACGATGGTCTCGCGGATGCCTATCTCGCTTCTGCTGCCGCATTGCTTTGCCAAAAGCATAACCTGCCGCAGCCCGCATGGGTTGATCGGGAGTGCCGCATTAAAAAAAT
This sequence comes from Bacteroidota bacterium, assembly GCA_018969455.1. Taxonomy (GTDB): domain Bacteria; phylum Bacteroidota; class Bacteroidia; order Chitinophagales; family Saprospiraceae; genus M3007. The sequence continues at coordinate 1,966 of JAGWYI010000680.1, forward strand.
TCCATGGTTTGCTGCAAAGAGCCCAAATTTAAAAGCCATTCTCCTCCAAGAATCTCCCGCCGCCTTCCGCGTTCGCAATATTTTCGTGTCTGCCAACGCTTTGTCGAGGGCGTAGATGCATCCTACCACAGCACCCGCAGCGCATATTCGGAGGCCGACCAATGGGCATCGCTGGTCACGGCGGCGAGTTTTTCCGCACGGCATTGGCTGATGAGCAAGCGA
>JAGWYI010000681.1 GCA_018969455.1 Bacteroidota bacterium
TCAGCGAAATCCATCCTGATTAATCCACAAAATCCGGCGAATCCTGGTATAAATTGCCTTTTTGCACAATGGATGAAACAGCAAATGTCTTTCAATGGGTTTTGTTGCAATCGGGGTTATTGCTTTTTTTCTAATTTTTTATCTCAATTTGTCCTGTAAAAATCCAATTTCAGACAATTTCGAGCCTGGAATTAAAAATACAAACAACTGCCCATATTCACTACGGCGCATGGTTTTATCACCGGATTTACGGATCAAGGCTAAATGATTCTTGTGAATCAAAATTATGGGATTATTGGAAAGCCTGTTCGATATACCGATGGCTATATACAGGATATTTCGGATGAAATTGTTGATTTTCGCATAAGTCCGGTATTGAATTCCATCTACCTTAATTTTAACCCGGATGATCACCTGGCTGAAACTTATGGGAAATTGCCGCTGAGTTCGTTTTAAAATCTACTGGATTGCTCGAAATAGCGGTGGTTTTTCTATAATTTTGGCCGAATTCCTTGCCCGGAAAACCGGCTGCCTCAAGCACACGGGCAACTGCGTTATACGCCGCCCACACTGAAAAAACATAGGCGGAATGGCTCGGGGCCAAAATTCCCCTGAAACATCCATATAAAACCAGAATACTGTAACCTTTGGCGTTCAAACTGTGTCTATCCTTTCAAACACCCCGCCTGACCCAGCGCATGAACGCAACCATAAGCGACGAAACCATCATTCAACAAGCCTTACAGGGGCAGCAAAGCGCGTTCACCACTTTGGTGAAACGATACGAATCCTATGTATTTACCCTGGCGCTCCGAATGGTGAAAAACCCGGAGGATGCCCGGGAGGTTGCCCAAGACAGCTTCCTGCGCGCGTTCCGATATCTCGGCGACTTTAGAGGGGAAGCACGCTTCTCCACCTGGCTTTACCGAATCGTTTTTACCACCGCACTTAACCACCTGCGCAAAACCAAACCGGAAATACGCGCACTCGATGATAACTTCAAGCAAATTCCCGACCTGGAACCCGATTCCGTTTTTGAAGAAAATGACAAAATAATAACCCTCCAAACCGCAATGAAACATCTTTCACCCGATGATGCCGGTATTCTGACCCTGTTTTACTGGTATGAACAAAGTCTGGATGAAATATGCAGCGTAACCGGTCTCTCCCTGACAAATGCCAAAACAAAACTTTGCAGGGCCCGGCAACGTTTAAAAGCCATACTCAACTCCCAATTTGCCGAAACCTTAAAAGATTGGCGCTAATTTGAATTGCACTATTATGAACAAATTCACGGTGATCACAGATGCCCTATTGTGGGATTATGTCGACGGATTTCTCGACGAGGCAGATGATGCCCACGTCAAAATCGTCTTGGAACAATCGCCCGAATTGCGCCAAAAATTGGCCCTGATTGTAGCCGAAAAAAGCGCCTGGGCTTGCAGTCCGCTCGAATCAACACCCCCCGCTTTTGCCGATTCGGTAATGGCAGCCTGGGCTGGCGCACAATGGAACGCACGCGCAACTCAAACGGCACAAGACCCTGTCATGCGCCTGATTCCAATCGCGCTTGGCGCTTTGTTGTTGCTTTGCCTGATCCTCATACCTTTCGGCGCGTTCAACGCCGACCCCCTGCTATACATCCCAAATCCTGAATGGGCACTCATTTGGGTTCAAAAATTGGCCCAAAGCCCGGTTTTGTACTTTGCAGTTTTATTACTTGTCGTATTTTTGACGCTGCGCATTTTTGATCAAATGCTGCGCAGTAGCCGACTGGTTTATGGAAAAAGATAAAAAGAAACCGCAATTCATCCAGCAACCCGAATATCCAGGTGGACCAAAAGAAATGCACAATTTCATCTATCGAAATTTGCAGTATCCAGTCGCCGCCTTGGAGGCCCGCATTGAAGGCATTGTTATGGTTGAGTTCGGAATTGACTACAAAGGAAATGTGATTGATGCCAAAGTAAAACAAAGTTTAGGTTACGGCTGTGACGAGGAGGCATGCCGTGTGGTGAAATTGCTCAAATTTGATGTGGGCAAAAACCGGGGTGTAAAGGTGCTTTTTCACCGGAAAGCCAACATTCAGTTCAAAAAACCGGAGCAAGCCATCGCCTCGAACAGCCTTCAGGTTCAATATACCCTCACCGGCAACCCGCTGCCCGAGCCTGAGGCCTCA
>JAGWYI010000682.1 GCA_018969455.1 Bacteroidota bacterium
GTGCCTTTCAACGTGGAAGCCGGACAAAGTGCGCCGCTCAGCTGGAGCATCCAGGTGCCAGCCGATTTCACAGGGGCCGTAAGCTGGCAAATATTTGCCGACGGCAATCAATACCGCGACGGGGAAGAAAGCACCGTGCCCGTGGTGACCAACCGCATGCTCGTGACCGAAACCTTGCCCATCACCGTGCGCGGCGGACAAAGCAAACATTTTACTTTTGATAAATTAAAAGGCAAAAACAGCCCCTCCCTCGTTCCGGAACGCTACACGCTGGAATTTACCAGCAATCCGGCCTGGTACGTGGTGCAATCGCTGCCCTACCTCATGGAATACCCGCACCAGTGCAGCGAACAGGTGTTCAGCCGCTTTTATGCCAATACCCTGGCATCCAGCGTAACCGAAAAACTGCCTGCCATCCGCAGGGTGTACGAACGCTGGAAGGGCACAGCCGCCATGGAATCGAACCTGAGCAAAAACCAGGAACTCAAATATGCCCTGCTCGAAGAAACACCCTGGGTGATGGAAGCCCGGCAGGAAAGTCAGCAACGCCAACAAATTGCGCTGTTGTTCGACCTCAACCGCATGGCCGATGAGCGCGAAAGCGCCCTTTCCATCCTGCGCGACCGCCAAACAAGCAGCGGCGGGTGGCCCTGGTTCAGCGGCGGCCGCGAAAGCTGGTACATCACCCAATACATTGTGGAAGGATTGGGCCATTTGCAACACCTGGACGCATTTGAGGTGCAAAAAGACCCAAAAACAGCCAATATGCTGGATAAAGCCCTGGCTTTCTGCGATGCCGAACTGGAAAAACAATACCGCGAAATCGAAAAAGCCGTGCAAAAAGGAGAAACCAAGTGGGAAGACGATCACCTCGGCAGCATGGAAATTCATTACCTGTACACCCGCTCCTTCTTTCCCGCCGACCGCATCAACAAAATCCAGGCCTACTACCTCGAACAGGCCCAACGATACTGGCTCGGCAAAGGCCTCTACCAGGAAGGTATGCTCGCACTGGCCCTGCAGCGCAGTGGCCGCAAGGATGCCGCGCTCAAAATCACAAATTCCCTGCGCGAACGCGCGCAAGAAAAAGAAGAACTCGGCATGTATTGGGCATTCGATTGGGGCTATTACTGGTACAACCTGCCCATCGAAACCCAGGCCCTGATGGTAGAAGTATTCGATGAAGTAGCCAACGACGCCAAAGCCGTGGAAAACCTCCGCATCTGGCTGCTGAAAAACAAACAAACCAACCGCTGGGAAAGCACCAAAGCCACCGCAAGCGCAGTGTATGCGCTCTTGCTCCACGGCGAAAACTGGCTGCAAAACACCCAGACCGTACAGGTCAGTCTGGGCAACAAACCGCTTCAACCCACAGAAATAGAACCCGGAAGCGGCTATTTCAAGGAAACGTACGAAAAAACAGCCATCAAACCCGAAATGGGCGACATCCAGGTGAACAACCCCAACAGCCAAATCGTTTGGGGCGCAGCCTACTGGCAGTATTTTGAAGATTTGGACAAAATCGAAACCTTCAAAAAAACGCCGCTTACCATCGAAAAAACGCTGACCAAACTGGAAAATACCTCAGGCGGACCCAAATCAACGCCAATTACAGACCAAGCCGTACTGAAAGTAGGCGACAAAGTGCAGGTTCGATTAGAAATTCGGGTAGATCGGCCGATGGAATACGTGCACCTGAAAGACATGCGCGCGGCCGGTTTTGAGCCTGTAGATGTGTTGAGTACCTACCGCTGGCAGGATGGCCTGGGTTATTACCAGAGCACCAAAGACCTGGCGACGCACTTTTTCATCGATTATTTGCCGCGCGGGGTGTATGTGTTGCAGTACAACATGGTGGCATCGGCCCGTGGCGATATGTCGAACGGCATTACAACGCTGCAATGCATGTATGCGCCCGAATTTACGAGCCATTCGAAAGGCATTCGGGTTAAAATCAAATAATCATCCCGCGCCGCGATTGCACAGACAGGTCGCGACCTGTTCCAATATTCCCCCAGAGACGTACGGACAGGTCGCAGCCTGTCCGTACATTCATATTAATTAACTCAAGTTGTGACCTATTGCAACCATTTGTCTAATCCGTAAGCGAAAACGAAAACGAAGCACTTGATCAGAAACCCGTTTGTGGTCACAGCATGGATTGAGTGGGG
>JAGWYI010000683.1 GCA_018969455.1 Bacteroidota bacterium
CCCGCCTGATGGCCTCGGCGCTCGCGCTCACCTACATTTCGCTGAGTGAAGGATTTGGCTTGCCCATGGTGGAAGCCATGCATGCAGGTACGCCGGTGCTGGCAGCGCGCGCGACCTGTCTGCCTGAAATTGCCGGAGATGCAGCACTTTTTGTAGATCCGTTGCAAGTGGAGGAAATTGCCTTTGCCCTTGAACGATTGCATGCCGAGCCGGATTTGGCTCAAAAACTGCGCGAAAAAGGCGCCGAAAGGGCCAAAATGTTCAATTGGGATGCAGCTGCAGATGCTTTATACAAAACCTTGAGGCGTTCGGCGACAATGCGCACAAACGCCTCAAGGCAAGATCAATCGTAAAACCGAAGGATTATCAGGCTGCTGCGAATACCCGGCTGCTGTTGGGGACAAGTTGGGTATCCGGACCAGCTACCAGGGCGCGAATTTGCTCAAGTGTGTACTGTTGATTTGCCAATTGGTACACCTCCATGGCCTGATCGCGGGTTATGGACGGGAATTCATCCAAAAACTCATTCAGGCTGATGCCTATCCGCATGTAATCGAAAAAAGTTTCGATCCTGATTCTGGTGCCGCTGAAAACGGGGGCTCCATCCTGGATTTCGGGGTGTACGGTTACTGCCTCAATGGTACGCATCCGGTGCTTTAAATTTTAATGTTGTGAATCGGCGCACGGGACTAAAAACGGTCGCGGATTAAAATAATTTATAACGGGTGCTAAGTTAGAGATTGTTTTGAATAACAAATACTTCTGCCATGGAAAAAATAAAAAAATCGGGTTTTTACCCGGCAAAAATTTGGAATGCATAGGTAAAAACCCGGAAAATCTGTACTCAGGTCTGTTTTTGATGAAAAATCCTACAAGTAAAGATCCCCGGAATGCGACTTTACCAGTCCGGTAACCTGTTTTATTTCCTGTTCCTTGGATTTCGGGTAAATCAATAAAACATCATCGGTATCCACCACAATGTAATCACTCAGGTCTTTTACCACCATCAATTTGCCTTCCGGGCTTCGTAAAAGGCAATTGTCGCTGTCAAGGGCCAAAATGTTGCCTTGCACCACATTATCATATTCATCTTTCGGACATTCAGCATACAGGCTGGCCCAGGTGCCAAGATCCGACCAGCCGAATTCTGCCGGAATGGTAAACACATTGTCGGCTTTTTCCATAATGGCGAAATCGACCGAAATATTGGGGGTAGTAGGGTAGTGGGCATCGATAAATGCCTGTTCTCCGGGCGTATTGTATACGGATTTTCCGGGTTCGAGGATGGCATAAATTTCAGGCGCCAGGGCCTGGAATGCCTCGAGTATCGATTGAACATTCCAAATAAAAATGCCGGCATTCCACAGGTATTCTCCGGTTTCAATGTAGCCGCATGCAGTGTTGTAGTCGGGTTTTTCGGCAAAACGCTGCACTTTGAATACGCCGCCTGCCAGTTCTTGTCCGAATTGAATGTAGCCATAACCCGTATCCGGGCGGGATGGTTGAATACCCAGCGTTACCAGCGCATTTTCTTTTTGGGCAAAATCCAGCGCCGATGTGATTTTTTCAAGAAATACAGCCTCTTTCAACACAATGTGATCAGATGGCGCTACGACCATGTTGGCTTGAGGGTCGAGTGCAGCCAGTTTCAAAGCGGTATAAGCGATGCAAGGCGCCGTGTTGTTGCGGCTGGGCTCGCAGAGAATCTGGTTTTCCGAAATTTCGGGCAATTGCTCCAGAATCAATGATTTGTACTGGGCGTTGGTTACAATGAAAATATGATCGGGATCGCAAATCGGCAAAAAACGCTCAAAGGTGAGGCGCAACAAACTTTTGCCCACACCCAGCATATCCAGAAATTGTTTGGGGCGTTTTTCGCGGCTGCCAGGCCAGAACCGGCTTCCTACTCCTCCGGCCATAATAGCCACGTAATTATGTTTTTTTGACATGTTTTGATCTTGAGAAAGCATGTAAAAATTAAAAAATCAATGATTTTAAGTCAAAACCCCGTTTAAAGATGGTCTTTTACCGACGCATACACTTGCCGAATACCCGTCTCGAGGTCTATTTTTGCTTGCCAGCCCAACTGGTGCAACTTGCTGACATCCATGAGTTTGCGCGGAGTGCCATCGGGTTTCGTAAGATCGTGTTGTATTTCACCTTCAAAGC
>JAGWYI010000045.1 GCA_018969455.1 Bacteroidota bacterium
ATATTTACCCCAAATTGGAGTATATCCTTCTCGGCCTTTCGAAAATCGGCATGAAACCAACGCTGCACCATCCGCCAGAAAGGAGAAGCGGAGTCTTTCAAATTATCGTCGGTTTTTAGGGCCAACAACAATACATTGGCGCTTGCGGCATATTGCAATGAAAATGGAATCGCGTCGGTATCCCAATTTGAAGGCGTAATACAAAGGTACGATTGCAAGGATTCAGGCCAGTTGTTGGTATCTTCCTTGGATAAAGTGGTGAGTAATTCTGCCAAAAACACAGTATCGTAATTGAGTGCCAAGCGAGCCGTTTGGCCGTAGCGTTTGCCAATTGCTTTACAGGTGCCGCAGTAATGCAGGCGGTAATGCTCTCGCGCTGCATCCTGTTTGTTGCACGCATTGTTGATCATCAAACCAAACATATTCGTAGAATTTAGGATGCCTACTTTTTTAAATCAATAAAAGGGTTTCGGCGTTTTCCCTTCAATGTAAACAAGTTTAAAAGTATAAAAATGGCAAAACGCAAAAAATGACAATTATTATTTGGTTTATTGATTTGTGTTAATTTTGAAATACCAAATACATAAAACTGGAATAAAATGAGGTTCCCGGTAAAACCTGAATAGATTGAAATGCAAATCGCAGCGCGCTTTTGTGCATGGCTGCTGTTCTAAATTATTGAAAATTAAAGCAAAATGTATTGGGCGTTGTTTCGTATATTTTCATTTCTTTTGAGAAAACCGCCTCATCAGGCTTACGAACCTATCCTCCATAATCGAAAATATACCAGGATTCGCCGGATTTTGTGGATAAATCAGGGTGGATTTCGCTGATTTATAATGATTTATAAAGATCATTATGCACAAAATCTGGCAGCGTAAAGTATATACTTTGAAAAGGCGCTGAACCTGAATTTGGATAAAAAAAACCGGCATCAGAAAACTTCCAATGCCGGTTTATACCCAATGTGCAGAAAGGAATCAATTCACGGTCAGTGTGAGTATTTTTTGTGCGATGTTTCCATCGGAATCAGTGATGGTGAAATACCATTTTTCGGTACCAGACTGGTTGCGTGTGGTAATGTTTACGTCAGACTCGAAAAGATCCGCAGTAATGTTGATGTTTTGAAAGGAGGAGGTGCTTGTTGCGCCATCATAAGCATAGGAAACCGTGTAGTTTTTCAGATCGTCCTCTGTTTTGGTTGCTTTGATTCCTACTTTCAGGGTTGTGTTTTTTGCCACGGTTGCATCGGCAGAAGTATAGCCGCTGCCGGTTTTAAATTCGATGGTAGGGGGCGTTTCCGGGTCTTCATCTTTGTCTTTGCATGCAGTTGCAAATGAAAATGTTGCCAGAAATAACATGAGCAAAATTTTAGAGAATTTCATAGGCGTAAAAATTTTTAAAAAAGTGGTTAAAAAATGGAATGCCGCCTGAATGGCTGCGTGGAGTGTTGAGTTGGGCGCTGAGGGTAAATGCTATACGTCAAGGCAAGCATCAGGGATGAATAAAACAAGTTTTTAGAATTGCCAGTTAAAGCTCAAGGCCACGTTACGGCCCATATCGAGGATGCCATATTGTTTGAAACGCGACAAATGGTCGTTGTAAGCGCGGTTGAGCAGATTTCGGCCGCTGAGCAGGATGCGCATGTTGTGGTATTGAATGCCACATCCGGCTTGCAACAGCCAATAAGCGGGAGTGGGTGTTTCATAAGTGCTCACCCGTTTTTGGGCTTCTACAATTTGTGCACCTGCAGAAACAAAGGTTTTCCATTGGTCTGATTTCAGTGGAAGGTAGTAACGTCCGCTCAGTTGCAGGCGATTTGCCGGGGTGTAAGGCAGGGCGTTGCCGTTATCGAGTTGGGAATGTATGTGGGAATAATCAATATTGATGGAAAGTCGGTCGGATTTGGCCAGTGATGCATCCAGTTCATAACCAAAAAAGGCAGCGTTATTTTGCAGGAAGCGGAAAACCGGGAATCCAAAGTTGTTTTCGTTGGTGGGGCTCAGGTAGATATAGTTGAAATATTTGTTGTAATATGCTACGGCGTGCAGGCTGAACCAGCCTTTTTGCCAACCCAGTGCCAGTTCGGAGTTGAGTGCTTGTTCCACCTTCATGTTGGGGTTTCCAATGTACCAGTTTGGGGTGCCTTCGTGCAGGCCATTGGCCGAGAGTTCGGCCAGGTTAGCGCCCCGGAACCCGGTTTCAACATTGGCTTTTATTGTAAAATTCCGCAAAAGAAAGCTTTGGCCGAGGGCGTAATTGAAAGAAGGGTAATTTTTGTTAAACGGAGGAATGGCACTGCCAACCGGGTTGAATTTTTTCGTCAAGCGGGTATCCACCTGGCGGCTGTTGAGCCGGAGTCCGCATTCAAAATTGCCAATGGTTGGTCCCAGCAATTGTTGTTTTTTCAAATAAGTGTACAATCCGGCTTCCAATTGGCTGGCATCGGGCACGATAATTCGGCTACCCAAATTTTTATTGAATTGAGCCATTGAAGCAAATCCGCTGGTCCAGCTCCAGCGGTTGGGCAACTGGCGTTCGATGTTTACATTGAAATTTGCGGTCAGGAGCAGGAGGTCCAGATCGACCCGCTTGGAGCGCTCAATCTCCTGGCGGTGGTTGATTTGGGCGCCTGCGGTTGCCGTCAATTTGGTTTTTTCACTGATCTGTAAGGTGTTTTTGCTGCTCAATACCCCAAACAACACGCTGTGATTGGCGCCTGTGTAGGCCCGCGTCCAGCGTGTACGTTCGTTGGCTTTGCGCAAATCGGAGGTGTCGGCAATGAATCCGAACCGATTAAAAGAGGTCAAAAGACGGTTTTCGCTGGTCCAATTGCCTTTATTATGGGTGTAGCTCAATTTCAGATTGGCGAGCGAAAACAGGGTATTGGGGATTTGCTTGCCTTTACCGTCTACATAATCGCCATGGCTGTCATAACCTGCCCGGATGGAAAATGCGTTGTGGGCATCGCCTTTTTTAATTCCGTAATCTACCCCGGCGCCGAGGGTATTGCTAAACATTTTGAGGTTGAGGTTTTGTCGCAGCACCCCGTTGGTTTGGTTGTCTTCTTCAATGATGTTGATCACGCCACCCATTGCATCCGATCCGAATAATAGGGCTGCCGGACCTTTGATGAGTTCTACCCGTTCCACGCCCACATCTGAAAGCCCCAGTCCGTGTTCGTCTTCCCATTGTTGGTCTTCCAGTCGCAAGCCTGCCACATTAATTTGAATGCGGTTTCCCGAAACGCCGCGAATCACCGGTTTTGAAATGGCGCCCGTGGTTAGTTGGCTCACACCGGGCAGCGAGGCAAGGGCATCCGAAAGGGTTTGCGCGCCGTATTCCTTCATCTCGGTGTTGGTGATGGCCGTGATGTTGCGGCTGGTAGTGGTAAAAGAAGGCTTTTTTTCTAGGATAAATACCGTCTTTAAATCGGATGCTTTCAAGGTGTCATTTTGGGCCACCAATTGTTCTGCTGCGATTGCCAGCACAAAACAGAATATTCCCGGGGGGAGAAGTTTTTTCATAAAGCATTCATTTACTAAAAATGACACAAGCCCGCAATAAAATACAAATAAAGAACGACTTTCCTGGCTAATGCATAAAAAGCATATTAAATTAAGGCAAAATTATGGGGCCGCTTATTCCCCGAAAAAAGTATCGTAAGGGTTCACGGGTGGTGGTTCCGGTTGTTTTTTTTCCGGCAACTGCACGGGTTCCATCGGAGTATCGGGTTGCGATTTGGGGGTGCTTTCCAATTCTTCAAAAGCTGTGAATTCGTCTTCTGGCGCCGATTGAAAACCGCCTTCTTGTTTCATGGCAGCCAATTTGTTGTATCCCAACGCTTTTACCAGCAAAAATAAGGAGAAAAACGGAAACCCGATTACGGCCAAAAAACCCATAAACAGGCCAGCCACGGGATTGCGTTCGAGCAAGCGTAAAAAATCTTTGCCAGTATCTGCCACTGCACGCCAGTTGACCAACAAGGCCAACACCAGCAGAAAGGGCGCCGCCCAGTACAACAGGTAAAACAAACCGCGTAAAATATAATATCCGGCAAGGATAAATAAAACCCCGAAAACCAGACAGCCCAAGCCGCCACGGCGGCCATTTATATTCGAATAAACATACATGACTTCAAACTCTTTTGGTCAAATTTGCGTATCTGCCAGGGAAAGCAACACAGAAAATTCGGCGGAAGTAAGGGGCATTACCGACAAACGGCCGTTTCGAACCAATCCGATTTGTTGTAAATCGGGGTGCGCCTTGATTTCTGCCAGTGGAACGGGGCGATTCAGGGACTTTAGGGGCGCCAGATCTACGGCCGACCAGTCGCCTTTTTCGGCCGTTGGATCGGGGTAATGGGCCGTAATGACCTGTGCGATGCCCACTATTTCGAGCCCGATGTTGGAGTGGTAGTACAAACACCAATCGCCCACTTCCATGGCGCGCAAGTGGTTGCGCGCCTGATAATTGCGCACACCGTCCCAGCGTACACGGCCTTCGTTTTGCAATTGTTCGAAACTGTATACATCGGGTTCCGATTTTACGATCCAGTATTGCATGCTGCTAGAAATTCGAATTTGACGCTCAAAAGTACAGGTTTCGGTTTATGTACGGTTCATTTTGTTGCGGGGATGAAACAGCAGTACTGTTTCTTTCAAATATTCGGTATCGATGTGGGTATAGATTTCGGTGGTAGTGATGCTTTCGTGGCCCAACATATCCTGAACTGCTTTGAGGTCGGCCCCGCCTTCCACCAGATGGGTGGCAAAAGAATGGCGAAAAGTGTGTGGACTGATATTTTTGGTGATGCCTGCTTTCTCTGCCAATTCCTTGATGATGTAAAACACCATTACCCGCGAAAGCCCGCGCCCGCGGCGGTTGAGAAACACCACATGTTCCTGACCAGCCTGCACATTTTCGACCTTGTCGCGCTCGTATTCCAGGTATTGCTGCAGAAATTTCACCGCCGAGTGCCCGATTGGGACCAGGCGTTCCTTGTTGTTTTTACCCAAAACTTTGATGAAACCAGCTTCCAGAAAAAGGTTGTTGCGGCGCAGGCTCACCGCCTCGCTCACGCGCAATCCGCAGGCATACATGGTTTCCAGCAGGGCTCGGTTCCGCAAACCCTGTGGCTCGGAGAGGTCAACGCTGTCGAGCAGGCGTTGCATTTCGAAAACAGACAGCACTTCCGGGATGTAACGGCGCAGGCGCGGGCTTTCCAGAATTTCGCTGGGGTCCTCGTCGATGAGGTCTTCCACGAGTAAAAACTTGAAAAAAGCGCGCAAACCGGATAAAATACGCGCTTGTGAGCTGGCTTCAAGCCCCAATTGATTGATGGATTGCACGAATTGCTCGAGATGCGGGCTTTGAACTTGCAGGGGGCCGAGGCCCGGTTGCGCGCGCTCGAGGTATTGCACCAATTTTTGCACATCCTGTAAATAGGCTTCCTGCGTGCGGGCGCTCAGGGCGCGCTCGAGCAGCAGGTAGGCTTGAAATTGTTGAAGGGCATTGGGCCAGGTCATGTATTTTAAAATTAATCAGATACTGATTTAAAAAGCAAAATAAACGTTTATTCGTAGAAAAACAGGGGCAATTTTTACTTCACGCCGCCATCTTTTGTGCATAATGATCTTTACAATTTATTATAAATCAACGAAATAAATCCCGATTTATCCCTAAAATCTGGCGAGTCCTGGAATAAATTATGGCAAAAGTGGCAGTTGTCCTCCCCTTTAAAATTTTATTAATTCCCCGGCAATACAATCATAAATTTGCCCTCCCATTGTTATTGTGGCATTGCCACCCTTCGCGATGGTACAACGCGATGCATCCCAAATCGAACTTACCCATGAGCGCACAACGCATTCGATTGATTATTGCCATGATGACCCTTGCCTTGCTCGGTATCATCTGCTTGCAGATTTACTGGATCAACTGGAGCATTCGGCTCAACGAAGAGCAATTTGACAAAAACGTTTATGCTGCGCTCAATCGGGTGGCCGATAAGTTGCAATACTACGAAGAAGTATCGGTGTTATTGGCCATCAATTCCTCACATCAACAGAACGCCTCGCGGAACATTGAAAAAGCGGCAGAGTTTTTAGAAAACGGATTTGCTGCACACCGCCTGGCCAAGTCTGATAGCCTGGCCAATCCGGGCCGAGGCCGGAACAAAGGCTTTCAAGATGTCGTTACGGCCTACGAATACCTCAAGGTGACTCAATTGGTAGATGCCAAGCCTCTGGCCGAACGCATCCAGCTCGATTTGCTTGCACAAAGCGTAAAGGAAGAGCTGGATAGTCGGGGGATCCGTGCGCAATACCAATACGGCGTTTTTTCCAAAATTAAAAACAGTTTTGTGGTGGTCAATGATCACTATGTGGTGGTAGATAATGGCCCGCAAATTACCCATGGCGGCGCTGCTACTTTGTATAATTCGCCCTATCGAGTGGCGTTGTTTCAGCAAGATATCGAATCGCCGGGTTACCTTTCCTTGTATTTTCCCAATAGAACCAGTTTGGTGCTTGCTTCGGTTTGGACAGCCCTGGTGCTTTCTGTCATTTTTACCGGGGTTATCCTTTTTTGTTTTTGGTATACCATTCGGGTCATTTTCCGTCAGAAGAAATTGTCGGAAATGAAAAACGACTTCATCAACAACATGACCCACGAATTCAAAACCCCCATTGCCACCATTTCCCTGGCGGCTGACAACATTGGAAGTCCGATGATTATGAGCAACCCGGATAAAATCAAACGCTTTCTCGACATCATTCGCCAGGAGAACCGACGGATGAACAGCCAGGTTGAGCGGGTGCTTCAAATGGCCCTGATAGACAAGCGCGATTTCCAACTCCGATTGGGCGATCTGAACTTACATGAATTGGTGCAACAAGCCGTGGATAATTTCAGTTTGCAGGTGGAAAAACGCGAGGGCCTATTACAAACCGATCTGAAAGCTGAACGGCCGGTAATTGAAGGCGATGCAACGCATATCGCTTCTATTATTCACAATTTGCTCGACAATGCCAACAAATACAGCCCGGAGAAGCCAGAAATTACCATCTATACGCGCAATGTTCCCATGGGTGTTGAATTGACAGTGGAAGATAAAGGCATCGGAATCAGCAAAGAAACCCGAAAACACATCTTCGACAAATTTTACCGTGCCCATACCGGCAACATCCACGATGTAAAAGGGTTCGGATTGGGTTTGAGTTACGTCAAAGCCATCATGACCGCCCACAAAGGACTTATTGACGTAAAAAGTGAATTGGGCAAAGGAAGTAGTTTCACGCTTACCTTCCCCTTTCATCAGCACGACTAGATTTACTAAAAAAACAAACCATTGGCAAAAAGCACCTTCCCTTGCTCCCAAAACGATCGAAATAGTGGATTGTCAATGTAGTATACAATAGTACCATTTCCAATGTGTTGGGTCATGGCTATTGGTGTGTTTTTTAATTGAGGGCGCACCCGGTATCCGATAAAACCATAAGATTGATAGTTACCTGGAGGGACGAACACAGCGGGAATGGCCTTTTCCGGCATTTGGTAGGCATCGGCATCGGTTTTTAGGGTGAAATAGCGATCGCCCAGCCCGTATGCAAGCGGGTCGGAGGGGTCGGCTACGGCTTTCAGGATGGCGCCTGGTAATTGGTCGCTTAGGGCTGTGCGCTCCCGGCTGCGATAGGGCTTTGGGGCGGGCAGGCTGTCGGATTTGGGCGATTCCTTGGTTTTCAAATCGTATCCATCATTATCAGCAAAGGCCTTTGCGCCCCCATCTACAGCCAGAATCCGTCCGCCGCGTTCAACCCATTCTTTTATGGCAGTGTATTGTTTGTCTTGCAAATGGTAATTTCCGTGAGGGAAAATCAACACGTTGTATCGGTTCAAGTTGATTTTATGGAGTCTATTGAGATCTATGGCAGTAAACGGGTATTTCAATTCCTGTTCAAAGAAAAACCAGGTTTGGCCGTATGCATTTTCTTCTACATCATCGCCATAAACCACGGCAATTTCGGGCTTCCGGATAAGCCGGAATGACTCGGAGCCCAGGTCGTTTCCGCTTCCACTGATTCCTGAAAAAATGGGATGAATTGTCACATTAGCCTTGGCGGCAGCGGCTTTTACAACCACATCAAGGTCGCCCTGAAAATTTCGGTTATCGCCCCGGTTTATAACCAGAGCTCCTTCCACAAATTGTTGATCTGCAATGGCAAACGGCTTACTTGCATAACGCACTTGAATACCTTGTTGCAGCAATTGGCCCAGAAAAACCGATTCGGCCAATGCATTCCGATGAACACAATAAGAATACGGCGCTGCCGCCAAACGGAGCTCGGGTGCTGTAAAGCGACTAAAGGTCTTTTTGGGTTCCATTTTTTCCCGAATGCCGTAGGCTTTTAAGCCATACGCAAAAGGCGCCGACCAGGCCGTAATGTCGTAAGTAAGCGAATCGGTGAGGTGGGGCTCGGGTTCGAATATGACCTGGATGAGGGTAGACTTGGACTGATATGCACTGATGACCAAATCATTGGGTTGAATGCTGATTTCAAGATCTTTGCCTTCCAGGTAATCGAATGCGCGTAGGTTGGGATAGGCGACGCCTGCGCGGCCATACTGGATCAAATGTCGATCGAGCATGTTGCACAAAGCGTTGATTTTGTTGGGGTCGTTATTGGCAGAAACGACAAAGGCCTTGAATGCACCTTGAGGCGCTGTACGTTCCCGATTGAAGTAGTTTTGGAAATTTTGCACCACTTTGCTTGCATTTCGGCTGGTAATCTCAATTGTTGAAAGGCTGGTTGTGATGTGGTGCAGGATGCGGTCGCTCAAGGTTAAGGTATCGCCATTGCTGATGGTGAGTGCGCGCCCGGCTACCGAGTGCCCGGCTTGTTCGTAGGTCATTCCAATGGCGCCGTTAAACATCGGGTAGGTATCGCCATAGGAAGGATAGAACAGGTCAAATACCTCTTTTGTAAAATAGAGCCAACCAAATTGATCAAAATACCGGGCATGATTGGCGCCAATTTGGGATTGAAAATCACGCTGCCAGGGTGTGATATAATCGTGGGTGGGTTCACCGGCCGGTGCGAAATAATAGGGGTTTTCAGGGTATTGTTCGTGTAAATCGGCATGTACCTGCGGGAGCCAGCGTTGATACACCGCCACCCGTTGTTGTGATTCCAACTGAGTCGCCCAGGCCCAGTCGCGGTTCAGATCGTAATAATAGTGATTGACCCGTCCGCCAGGCCAGGGTTCATTGTGTTCTCGGCCATCATAACGGGTATTTGGAACCAGGTTGCTTACCCCTCGGTACCAGTGGGTATATCGGTCGTAACCATCGGGGTTGAGGGCCGGATCAAGTATAACCACCGTATTTTTGAGCCAGGTTTTAATGTTGTCTTCCTGTTGGGTAGCCAGCCGAAAAGCCAATTCCATGCTGGATTCAGAGCCAGAGGGTTCGTTTCCGTGCACCGACATGCTGATCCAAACGAGGGCAGGCGCCGTATTCAGATTGGCCGGTCCCTCCAGCATGCCCGCAATGCGCAGGTTGTTTTTCCGGATTTCTTCCAGTCGGGCGATGTTTTCAGGCGCTGAAAAGTACGCCAAATACAAAGGACGGCCTTCTGCAGTTGTTCCGTACTGTTCCAAATGCATGGTAGTAGGCGCCGAATCCGCTAATTGCTGAAAGTAACCTACCAATTGATGGTGTGGGGTAAATTGGGCGCCCAGGGGCCGTTTCAGAAATTCGGCCGGACTTTGTTGGGCATTTAATTCCAGCAGCAAAAGGCCTAACAGACAGGATAGGAAAATTCGTAACATATTAAAACCGTATCAGATGCAATGATATGCTTTTCGGCCGTCTGAGGGTTATCCCTTACGTTGATTGTAAATGATTTAGATTGATAATCATGCTCAAAAACAAGCAGCGCGAAGAATAGCCCTAACCGTTCCCCTACAAATAACGAACCTCAATTACCCGATGGCTTCGTTTAAATCGGGCATTTTACCAAAACGACGGAGTGCGCTCAAGTGCGAACGCAAAGCAGCGCTAAAGTTCGGGTTTTCCAGGTAAGGAATGCCAAATTCTTCTGCCGTTTGTTTTACGATGGGGGCAATTTTAGGATAGTGAATATGGCAAACCCGCGGAAACAAATGGTGCTCCACCTGGAAATTCAGTCCGCCTACATACCAGGAAAGTAATTTGTTGTTCCTGGAAAAATTAACCGTTGTATTCAACTGATGGATGGCCCATTCATTCTCGATGCAGCCTTGGTCGTTGGGCATGGGGTGGGAGGCTTCCTCTACAGTATGCGCCAGCTGGAATACAACCGAAAGCACCACGCCTGCCACAAAATGCATGAGGATAAAGCCCAGCACTACCGACAACCATTGGGATGTACCCAAAACAAACAGCGGCAAACCAAGGATGATAACCATGTAGGCTACTTTAACCAGAATCATGCGAACCAGCGCCTTGCGATTTACCTCAGGGGCGTTTTGGTTCACCCCATTGAGCTGATACCGGTAAAATTGCATAAAATCCTTTGCAAAAACCCAGTATAAAGTAGAAATTCCGTAAAAAAAGAAGGCATAAATCCACTGAAAACGGTGGATTTTGCGCACTTCGGTATGTGGAGAAAATTTTAATACTACTTTGTCGGCAATGTCATCATCCAGATAGGTCACATTGGTGTAGGTATGGTGCAATACATTGTGTTGAAAGCGCCAGTTGTACACCGAGGCGCCCAGAAAATTGAGCGAATAACCCATCGTGCGGTTTACCCATTCACGGGGCGAATAAGCACCGTGAATGGCATCGTGCATCACATTCATCCCGATTCCCGCAAGTCCGATTCCCATGAGGATCCACATGCCCAATTGCATCACCATGGACATCGGCAACGTGAGCATCAGCATAAAAGGCAGCAAATACAGTGTAAACAGCAATAATGTTTTTAATACCATTTGAAAATTGCCATACGGAGAAACTTTGTTTTGATGGAAATAATCGTCAACCCGCGCCTTCAACGTATTGAAAAACATGCGTTTGTTGGGGTCAACGAATTTGACCATCTTTTTCATTGGTACTGTTGCCATGCTGTTTATTTAAGGATAAAAAGTAGACATGATTCGTGAAATCGGAGACGTTCCACGCGGTCATGCCGGAAGATTGTTTCAGTAAAATAGCTTAGCTTGTCGGGATAACGACAAAGTTACGAAAAATTAATAAACAGGGAGTAGGACATTGCGAAAATCCCGTTCAGGAGCGCTTATCTGGAATGATTCAATAATTTAAAAAAAAGTTGTGAAAAGGCAATTTTTGTTCAAATAAAAAGATCCTGCACAAGTCAAATTATGCCAATACGTTATGCAAAAACCGGGTCTGCTTGCGCCCAAGCATTCGGCTGTACGCAATTCCTGTTTGGAACTGCTATTAAAAAATGAACCTCGGAAAAAGCCAAAAGCCTTTTTCAATTGGCAGGTTCGGGGGATTAGCCTGAATCGAAAATTCAGGATTTTTTAAACAGAACAAGCCAAACATGGTCGGCGCTTTTTTCTCATCGAGCGGTTCGATTAGGAGAGAACCGCTCCTGAATACAGATACAATTTCCTTTTACCTGAAAGGAAATTTAATAAGTTGTGCAACGAATGAATAAGGAATGCGTTATTTTTATTTATATAAATATTTGTTTTATAAATAATTAATTCAACTGAAACGAGGAGTTAACCATACGGTTAAAATTTTTGGATAAAAAGTTTGTTTTATTCAAACCCCTTCATTTACCTTTGCTCAAAATTAACCAGACGGTTAAATCAGAATGGCAGAGCAAGAAATATCCCAACAGGCGCCTGTACAGGAAACCACCGAGCAAAAGATCTTTGATGCGGCGCATGAACTCTTTGTGCAAAAAGGACTCGACGGGGCTAAAATGCAGGAAATCGCAGATAAAGCAGGCATCAACAAGGCTTTGCTGCATTATTATTATAGAACCAAAGAAAAATTGTTTGAAATGGTCGCCAAAGCCATTATCCACCAGGGAGTGCCTGTTTTTCGGAAAAAACTGGAATCAGACAAGCCCTTAGAAGAAAAAATTGCGGAATTTGTAGACTCATACATCGATTTGATTCGCCTTAATCCTTTTATGCCGGTTTTCATCATTTCGGAAATGAACAAGCACCCGCAGCATTTTTTCGAAAAAATCATGCCGGCCGAACTCCCCAAGCCCCAGAAATTCATCCGGCAAATCGAAGAAGCCGTCGCAGAAGGCCGTATTCGCCCTGTTAATCCGCAACATTTGGTGGTAAACATCATGGCTTTGTGTGCTTTTCCTTTTGTTGCCCGCCCGATGATGCAAATGGTGTTGGGCTTGAATGCCCATGAAATCGAAGCATTCTTCAAACAACGCAAAACCGAAGTAACCGAGTTCATCTTTGCCGCTTTGCGTCCGGAATCTTAATATTTTTTTGCATCAGTGTTAACCAAAAAGTTAAACCATTTTTCCAAATATGCACAATCTCATCCTTTCGGCCTTTTTCCTCTGCGCGCTTTCCCCGCTGATGGCCTCGGATACCCTTACCCTCGCTCAATGCAGGGCTCTGGCTGTGGAGAACAGCCCGCTCCAACAAAAAAATGCCCTCGCTGAAAGCATTCGGGTGCTCCAAAACCGAAATTTAGAAAGCAACAACTTGCCTAAAATCAACCTGGGCGCCCAGGCGAGCTGGCAAAGCGCTGTTTTCGGTCTGCCCATCCATTTCCCGGGTGTGGAAATTCCGACCATCCCCAAAGACCAGTACAAGGTCTCCGCCGATGTGTCGGAACGCATCTGGGACGGCCAACTCAACCAAACCCTGCGCGCTCAACGCGATTTGGAACGGGATATGAGCCAGGCCCAAACGGCTGTTGACGCCTTTCAACTCCGCGAACTGGTGACCGACCTGTATTGCAAGGCCCTGCTGTTGCAAGAATCGGATGCCGTGCTCAAAAGTGCTCGTTTAGACCTTGAACAGCGCCTCAAACAGGCAGAAGCGGGCATTGCCGAGGGCATTACCCTGCGCTCCACAGCCGACCAAATTCGCATCCAGATCCTCAAAACACAACAACAAATTGCCGGCACTGCCGCCGATTACAAAACCTTGCAGCAGCTTTTGGCCCTATGGATCGGTCGCAACGACACGAATTTTACCCTCATCAGCAAGAGCAGCATTCCTCCACGGGCGCCTGCACCGCAACGTCCAGAGTACCATTTGTTCGATTTGCAGGAAAAAAGCCTTCAAATTAGCCAATCCCTCCTCCAAAAACGCCTGCAACCCCGGCTCGATGCCTTTGCGCAAGGCGGTTGGGGGCGCCCCAATCCGTTCAATGCTTTCGAAACGGGCTTTAAACCTTTCCTGATCATCGGTTTGCGCGCGGCCTGGACGCCCACCGACTGGGGAAACACCAAACGCGACAAAGAAGTGCTCGCACTTCAGGCCAAAAACATTTCCATCCAAAAAGCGGTGTTCGACCAACGCCTGCAGGCCTCCCTGCTACGCGATGCGGAGGATGCCGGTAAATACCAGGACTTGCTGAC
>JAGWYI010000684.1 GCA_018969455.1 Bacteroidota bacterium
GGCAATGCAGTTTATCTCGATGGCAATGGCGATTACTTAGTGGCAGCACGGGCCTTGAACACGCCCACCAATACCATGACCATGAGCGCCTGGATAAAACCTGTAGGCGCCCAAAACGATTGGTCGGGTTTGGTTTTCTGCCGGGGCGGCAACACAACCGCCGGATTGAGTCTGCGCGCCAACAACGAGTTGCGCTACCACTGGAACGATGGCGGATATAATTTTTCTTCAAATCTGATTTTGCCCGACAATCAATGGTCTCATGTGGCCTTGGTGGTCACGCCCGGCGGCGTAAGCCTGTACCTGAACGGAAAAGCGGCTGTCAACAATTACGCGGTGCCTTTGGATGAATTTGATGCGCCCCTCAAAATCGGGCACGACAGCGGCGGGCGCTACTTCAAAGGCTATGTAGACGAGGTTTGTGTGTACAACCGCGCGCTGAGTCAGGCCGAAATACGCGAACAAATGCATTTAACCAAAACCCATACGCCCGTGAACGGGCTGGTTTCGTATTATCAAATGAATGAAAATACAGGGACCGTGCTCGACCGCTCGGGGGTGCGGCACATGGCTTTGTCAGGCGATGCCAGGAGGGAAAGAAGTACGGGCCCATTTGGTCCGGGAACTTCGTTTCGCAAAACCGTGAGCAGCGGCAAGCGGCACGCATTCGACAACACGGGCCTGGTGCTCGTGTTTCCCACCGGAGCCGTATATCCCGCTGGAGAATGCGTGGTTACCCGTTTGCAGGTGTTGCCTGATACCCTGTTGTTGGCTCAAAGCGGCACTGGGCAGTACTGGATTTTTGAAAATTACGGGACAAATGCCAGTTTTTCGGCGCCATCTCAATTGTTGTTTCAGCAATATGGGCCCGTCCCGGCCGATTTGAATGCCAGTCGCTTCAAATTGTGGCGCAGGGGCGTTTTGGCTGATAAAACCGGCTGGAATTTGTCGGATAGCGCCAATTATGTATGGGCGGGCGCTTCCGGCCGCGTAGGCTTCGGGGCAAATAATTTGTTGAAATCGGCCATGCAATTGTATGTATCGGCGCCTGCGAATTTCGCCGTAAAACCTGCTGTGCCGGATGTTGCGCTCCAATTGGAGGTTCCGCGCTCGGTCCTGTACCCCAATCCTGCGCCACAAGGCGGACAATTAAGCATTCAGACCGAGTTGGAGGGTTTGGTAAAATTCCGTTTGTACGATGAAAAGGGCGTTTTACAGCTGATGCACCGTTTTGAGCAAAAACATCGTTTTGATATAAGCGAATTAAAACCCGGCGTTTATTATTACCGCATTGAGAATGAAAGTTTTATGAAGGCGGGGGTGTTGGTGGTGGAGTAAATAAATCGGGTGCAAAACGCAGATTGCGTATATTGGTAAAATAAGGGCTTGTTCTGTATGGGGCAAGCCCTTATATTTGCAGTATATCTTAATCCAAATTTTATTTCCAGACTTTACTGATTGAGGGTTTTTAAGATTTTGTGTTGTTCCTACAGCATGAATATAACCCGTTTTATTGATTTTTTTAAATTAAATTGAATAAATCTTGAATGTGATTCCCATGAAGAATTTTTTACATTCAATTATCCTGACGCTTTTTTGCGTGGCACTTTTTCTTTTCCCGCATTTGCTTTCGGCGCAATGGGGCCGCACGGATGGCCCGGAGGAGGTTAATGGAACTTGTCTGCTTTATCACAACCAGCGTTTGTGGGGAGGGACTTGGGGTGGATTGTACTATTCCGATGATTTGGCCGAACATTGGCATTTTGTTCCGGCAGTAAAGGCGCCTGAATCGGTAACGAGCATGGTCGAATGGCACGACAGCCTGTTTGTGTTGGCAGAAACCCCACGCGCTACGGATGATTCAATCGAAGTTAAGCTTTATTTCAGTCCAGACAATGGTTTAAACTGGTTTAAACAGGCCAATTTACCCTATATCATTTCAGATGCTTATGAACCTGTTCAATTGTTTAAATCTGCCGATCGGCTTATCCTCAGGTCCTCCTATAAAACCCTCATGGCTTCAGATGACGGTGGCATAAGCTGGCATTTTATTTTTATCCTGGGTAATGTGTATCAATATGACATTCGCGAAGATGTTATATTGGGTTTAGGAAAAGAAGGCTTGTTCCGATCTATAAATGGCGGGCGAACTTGGGACAAGGTAG
>JAGWYI010000685.1 GCA_018969455.1 Bacteroidota bacterium
ATAGATGAAAGGTAAAGATTTTGGCGCCAGGCAAGGCTTATTTTTGAGGGAATAGCCATGTCCTATTGCCGAAAAAATAAATGCAGCATGGCGTTAAAAGATTTGCCTTTCAGCATTTCGGAGGTTTTAAAACAGTTTCTAAGAACAGGGCGGCTTATTTTTCCCCATACCAATGTGCCAATACCCGCTCGGCCTGCTTCCCTTGAGGCGTGTAATCCCGCTCCGGATATCCTTCGTGGCCCCGCATGTTGGGAAACCATTTCCACAAAAAACCGCCTGCCCACCAATTTTCCCCTTGCATGGCCTCAAACATGGCCTGATAACAATTCGCCTGGGCCTGCTCATTGATCCGACGAGACTGAATCCCCTGCTCCAACTCCCAGTTCCGCCAACCACAATTATCTACACTCAAATACCCATATTCCGTAAAAAGAATCGGTTTACCTTGGTCCTTCGAAAAGGCGGCCAAACGCTTTTTGATCGGATCCCAGGCTGTTTTTAAAGTCGATACCGCCGGAGTCTCTGCTTCTATCAAAGGAAAATACCCTCCCAAGCCAATGTAATCAAGCTCTTTCCAAAATGGAACCCGCTCCCAATCGTCCCAGTTTGCCGAATAAGTGAGCTTGCCATGGTATACCAGCCCGATTTTTCTGATCAAATTATGCCAAAACTCAGGCCGCTCTTGAATGGCCCGATTAAATTCGGTACCAATGCAAAACAATTCCACCTGCTCCTGTTGCGCCAACTCGGCAAAAAACAAGATGTATCGCGTATAAGTATCCTCCCATATTTTCCAATCAGCCTCTGTGCCAAATCCAATTACCCCCGTCCAGCCATTGTGCTGATATACCTGTGGCTTCAGCATCGCGCGAATCCCTGCCGCATGCGCTTGCTGTATCGTGGCGCGCACGCCCTCGGGCCGCTCACCCCACCATTGCCAACCATGTTCATTGAAGTGTACCTCGGCCTTGTTTTGCTCCTGAAAAGCATAGGGTATTACCGAAATCCAGTTGGCATGCACTGATTTGATGGGCGGAAACGGATCTTCCGGAAAAGGCTCCGGCGGCGCAACAAGGGTCAAACCACATACCCGGTCAAAGGCTTGCAAAGGAGCCCGATCCGCCCGATTTTGAACTTTTTTACAATGAAAACTCAATGATACGCCCAAAATAATGGACAAAATGACAGGGATACGCATGACTTCTTTCTTTTGAAACCATAAAGATATACTTGTCCCCGAATTCTTAATCAGGATATATTTTCTACCTTGTTTGCAGCATTTATACCAGGATTCGCCGAATCCTGGTATAAATGCTGCCTGAAGTATCATACATCTTACAGGCCTCTAAAAACCTACATTTGCACTTTTGCAGCAATTCGCTCGGCCAGGGCAGCCAATTCGGCAGGTGCAACATCCATTTTATTCCTAAAATCGAAGTCCTTCATCTCGTTGATCGGTATCAAATGCACATGGGCATGCGGAACCTCCAAACCTATAACGCCCACGGCACAGCGCACGCAAGAAACCTCCTGCTCAATAGCCTTTGCAACCTGCTTCGCAAAAACCATCAAACCGGCAAGTACTGTGTCGTCCAAATCAAAAATATAGTCTACCTCTTGCTTCGGAATACATAGTGTGTGCCCCAATGTAACCGGACGAATGTCAAAAAAAGCAAGAAATTGCTCCGTTTCAGCAATTTTGTAACAAGGTATTTCGCCCTGAACGATGCGTGTGAAAATACTGGCCATGTCAATTATCCGATCGTGATGTTAACTACCTCAAACTCCATAGCGCCGCCAGGGGTTTGGATTTTGGCAACCTCGCCAACCACCTTCCCCAGCAAACCCTGGCCAATTGGAGAAGATACTGAAATCTTTTGCAATTTGGCATCTGCTTCCGATTCTGAAACCAACTTGTAAGTCATTTCCTTCCCGGTTTTCAAATTTTTAATGGTCACATTCGACAAAATTGCCACCTTGGAATCATCCAACTGGCTTTCATCAATAACCCGCGCATTGGAAAGCACGGTTTCCAATTCGTTGATTTTCATTTCAAGCAGACCCTGCGCTTCTTTCGCAGCATCATATTCTGCGTTCTCCGATAAATCGCCTTGCGCGCGCGCCTCCGCTATGGCCATGGCTGCCTCTTTACGGCCGGTC
>JAGWYI010000046.1 GCA_018969455.1 Bacteroidota bacterium
TATTCAATTTGCCTTCATACAAATCCTTGGCGATTTGAGGCAATAACCCGGTAACATTGGTTACAACTACCGAAAAAGTCATCAAGCCGGCGTAGATTACGATACCAGAACTGAAGGGATAAACAAAGGCGTAAAGCATTTTAACTGAAAACGCGCGACGGTTTGTTTTTTTAATATTTGGCTGAAAATACATGACGGGCAAGTAGTTGTGGTAATATCCGGTGAACTTGGGATGGGAAAAATTATTTTAACATTTTTAACAATCGACATACAGCAGGAAAGGCATTAGGAAATCTAGTTGGGAGCAACCTACATTTGCCTAAAACTAAAACCACCATGATTCAGCGCATTCAAACCGTATTTTTATTTTTGGCTGGCCTCCTGCTTTCCGGTCAATTTTTTGTTCCTTATTATGCTGTAGAATCTGTTGTGCCGGGTGTACCCGCCAGTTTGAGTGATGGCATACTCACCCCAAACGACAATTTGGGCCTGTTGGGCCTAACTATTTTAGGCGGATTGTTGTCCATTGTTGCCATTTTTTTGTTTAATAATCGCAAATTTCAAGCCCAGATTACCGCCTTATCCTTGATGGTATCCATTTTATTGATGGTTTTATTGGGATTTGTAATGTTGGGCTTACCGCAAGGGCTTGGACATTTCGGATTTGGGCTGGGTCTTCCTTTGTTGGGCGCTGTATGTCAGTTTATGGCTCGTCGGGCAATTCGTCGCGACGAAAACTTGGTGCGCTCCATGGATCGATTGCGTTAAGGAAAGCCCATTGTGTATCTTTTTTTGTGTTTTTACGTTGTGTTTTACTTTGTAAGGCGCCCTCCTGTACCTGGGTAAGGTCCTAACCGGGCGCTGTTTACCTAGGCCAACGCAAGTCATAAAACCAAAAAAATCTGCCATGAAAAGAGTTCTCTTATTTCTGCTATTCCAGTTATTCTGTTATTTCTGGAGCTTTGCCCAGGTGATGGGCAATTATGCCGAGCAACAACAGCTGAATCAAAACATTCCTTATCGGGCCCAGTTTCGTGCAATTCCGAAGACTGCCACTATTTTGAGCAACAATCAGGTCGAAATCTCCATCAATGCGCTTTCCAACCAGAAGGCAACCACTTATACTGCGGTTTTTAATTTAATTCAGGCAGGTAAAACAGCGGAGGAAACCAACGGCTTGTTAAACAGCCGTCTGGATGGTTTTATCAATGAGTTGAAGGCGCTGGGCATCGCACGGGAGGATATTTATGTGGATATGGTCAATTTTTTGCCAAAATATGAATATGATGTAAGCAAAAAACTGTTTTCCAAGAAAACGTTCACCGAAATACCCAAGGGATTTGAATTGCAGAAAAATGTACATATTCGGTACAGTGACCCGGTTTTGCTCGACAAAGTTGTAAGCGCGGCAGCCCATCAGGAAATATACGACATCATCAAGGTAGACTATTTTGTGCGGGACCCACAAAAACGATATGCCGAATTGCGAGAGGCCGCTTTTCAATATTTGGGAAATATAAAAAGCCAATACAAGATGATTGGGGTAAATCTGGATTCGGCCTATGTTGTTACCGCTGAAAACGCCTGGGTGGCTTATCCGCTCAATCGATACGAAAGTTATCAGGCATACAGTGCTGAGAAACTGGGAAATGATGAAAAGTACAACGCCATCATAAACAATGCCGACAAGCCCAGTACCCGATTTTACAATGCGGTACCTGCCAACGATTATGATGTGGTGATCAATCCCGAAATTCTGGAGCCGGCCGTTCAGTTTTCGTACAATCTGCTTGTTCGGTACACGTTACCCGAACGGAAACCCTCACCCGCAATTGTGCCTAAAAAAGAATACCTGTTAATAACGCCGAATGGCGACCTGAAATCGATCAAAATGGATTAGTTTGCAAAGTGTAATTGATGAAGCCGCCTGGTTGATATTTTGGGAAAGCCAGGCGGCTTCCTTTTGCCCGCGAGAAAGCATGTTGGTAAAAAAATGATGTACCTTCGCCTTCTATTTTTTGTAAAAACGAACCATCCATGCGTATACCAGGCCTCATCACTGTCTGTATTTTTTTTGCAGGCGCACTTGCTGCCCAATCTGTTTACAAGCGTCCTTCCGACGATGTTGCGCGCATTGTTGAAGCGCGTCCTACGCCCAATGTTAGCATCAGTCCGACTCAGGGCGCTTTGTTGCTAACCGATTACAACCCCAATCCAGGTATTGCTGTGTTGGCCGAGCCCTATTTGAAACTTGCCGGCTTGCGCATCAACCCCACCCTCAATGCCCGCCAGCGCATCACCGAATTTGTGGGGCTGACCGTCATCTGGATCAATGAGCAGCGAAAAGTAAGCCTCGAAATACCGACGAATGGTCGTCTGAATGCGAGTGCCTGGTCGCCCGATGGAAAGAAAGTGGCTTTTTTGATAGATGGGAGCGACGGCGTTCAGCTTTGGGTTGCGGATGCGCTGAGTGGAAAATCCAAAAGAATTGGAAATTTTGTTGTCAATGATGTACTGGGTAGTCCCATGCGGTGGCTGGAAGACAGTGAGCGCATTTTGGTGCGCGCCATTCCTGCCGGACGGGGTGCGGCGCCGCTTGTATCCAATGTGCCAAGTGGGCCAAGCGTTGAGGAAGCCAATGGAAAAACCAGCCAGGTAATGACTTTTCAAGATTTGCTGCGCAATGAAAACGATGCCAAATTGTTTGAATATTATGCTCAATCTCAGTTGGCCATCGTCAACATCAATACCAATGTGGTCCAAAACATGGGTACCCCTGGTTTGTATATGAGTGCAGGTTTTTCGCCCGATGAGAACTATTTATTGGTAACCGCCTTGCAACGCCCATTTTCCTACCGTGTCCAGTACAGCAATTTCAGCCGGAAAACGGAGATTTGGGATAAAAGTGGAAAATCGATTCGCACCATAGTTACTTTTCCTGTTACCGACGAAATTCCGCGGCAGGGCGTGGTAAATGGTCCGCGTGAAATGGAGTGGGAGCCTTTGTATCCGGCTCGTTTGCTGTGGGTAGAGGCCTTGGATGGGGGGGATCCGGTGAAAAAAGCCGATTATCGCGATAAATTGATGGTTCAGGATGCACCATTTAGCGCCGAGCCGAAAGAAATTGTCAAGTTGAAATTCCGATTTGCCGGATTTGAGTGGTTGAATGCAGCGGGTACCGCCATTTTGTCGGAATATGATCGCGACCGTCGTTGGGTGACCTCTTACAAAGTATCGCTTGATAATCCGGCAGCAAAGGATACTTTGTTTGACGTAAGCGTAAACGACGATTACAATGCCCCTGGCGAGCCCGTGTATGAGCGCTTGGCCAACGGTGATTATGTTATGGTGCAAGACAGTAACTGGATATTTTACAGTACGGAAGGCGCTTCACCCAAAGGTCAGTTTCCGCGACTCGACCGATTCAATTTGAAAACAAAGGAACGCTATCCGGTGTATACTTGTCCGCCCAACGCCTATGATGAATTCATCACATTTGTGGGCTCCGATCGAAGCCGCTTCATTACGCGCTACCAAACAAAAAATGCGCCCCCAAATTACATATTGCGTTATGTGCAAAGTGGTGTACAGCGGGCATTAACCGAATTCAAGGACCCGGCGCCTCTCTTAACCGGAATTGAAAAACAATTGATTAAATATAAAAGAAAAGACGGCGTACCGCTCACGGGTACCCTCTATTTACCTTTAAACTACCAAAAAGGCCAAAGAGTACCGCTCTTTATATGGGCGTACCCTTTGGAATATGGAGATGCCGGCACAGCAGGGCAGGTGCGGGATTCTGACCAGAAATTTACGTATTTCCGGGGTGACTCTCCCTTGTTTTTTCTGACGCAGGGATATGCGGTTTTGATGGATGCGACGATGCCCGTGGTGGGTAATCCGGAAACGATGAACAATACTTTTATAGAACAGATTGTATCTTCGGGTAGGGCTGCTATAGATTACCTTGATTCGTTGGGCATCATCAATCGGAACATGGTAGGTGTAGGCGGGCATTCATACGGCGCCTTCATGACGGCCAATTTGCTGGCGCATTCAGATGATTATGCATTTGGAATTGCGCGTTCGGGCGCCTACAATCGGTCCTTGACGCCATTTGGCTTCCAAAGCGAACGTCGTTCTTATTGGGAAGCCCAGGAGATTTATCAAAAACTGTCGCCTTTTAACTTTGCCAACCAGATTAAAACGCCCTTGTTGCTGATACACGGGGAGGCCGACAACAATCCGGGCACCTTCACCATACAATCGGAGCGCTTGTTTCAGGCAATAAAGGGAAATGGGGGTACGGCCCGTTTGGTTTTACTTCCATTCGAGTCGCACGGGTATCGGGCGCGGGAGAGTATACTCGATGTTTTAGCGGAAATGTTTGAATGGGCTAAAAAACATGGAACCCGAGAAAGTACAGCGCCGGTTAAAAAGCAATAAAATGGGCAATCCTGTCGGAAAAAAACACAGGAATGAAACCAATATGTACTTTTGCCTTGTTCTGAGCGAAACAAAAGCCTGGATGCGGCGTTTTGAAGCACAACAACAACCCAAACATATATTCAACTTTCAAGAATACAAATGTCAAATTTTAAATCGGACGTAGAAGCGGTAGATGCGCTTGCGAAAGCTTACAAAGATCTTTCTGCCGAAATCGGCAAAGTGATTGTTGGTCAGGATGATGTGGTGAAAGCAGTTATAATTTCCCTGTTCTCCAATGGCCACTCCCTGTTGGTCGGGGTGCCCGGATTGGCAAAAACCCTGCTGGTAAGCACCATCGCCGAAGTGCTCGATCTTGATTTCAAACGGATTCAGTTTACTCCGGATTTGATGCCTTCTGACATCACGGGATCGGAGATACTGGATGAAGACCGGAAATTCCGTTTTACCCGTGGGCCAATTTTTGCCAATATTTTGTTGGCCGATGAGATCAACCGTACGCCACCTAAAACACAGGCAGCCCTGCTGGAAGCCATGCAGGAACGCTCGGTGACCGTAAACGGGGTACGCCACGAACTGCCAACTCCGTTTTTTGTGCTTGCCACACAAAACCCGATTGAACAGGAAGGTACTTATCCGCTTCCCGAAGCGCAGTTGGACCGTTTTATGCTGAATATTCCGCTTACTTACCCTACTTATGAACAGGAAGTGGAAGTGGTTAAAAACACTACATCTTCCCGAAAGGTTGACTTGAAGCATGTTTTGAACACCGAACAAATCCTTGAATTTCAGCAAATCATCCGGAAAATACCGGTAGCCGACAATATCCTTGAATATGCCGTGGGCCTGGTTTCAAAAACCCGTCCGGGTACCCCGCGCGCTACCAAAGAGGCCAACAATTATTTGGGTTGGGGCGCTGGTCCGCGAGCGAGTCAGTATCTGGTTTTGGGCGCCAAATGCCACGCCGCCATCCACGGTAAGTATTCGCCGGATATAGAAGATGTGAAGGCCATTGCGAGCCTGGTGTTGCGCCACCGTATTGTGCGTAACTATAAAGCAGAAGCGGAAGGGGTTACCGAGGAGAACATCATTGAAACGATGTTGTAATCAACCGATTTCCCTGAAATGATAAATCCCGTTTGTTCGGTTGAGCAAACGGGATTTATTTTAGGAATTATTCATTTTCAATATCAGGAAAACCGCTATTTATTTCCGCTCAATCGCATCCTTCACGGCCCACAGGATGTCTTTTTTGCCCAATCCGTATTTTTCCAGCAATTCCACGGGTTTTCCACTTTCGCCGAAACTGTCTTTTACACCCACATATTCAATGGGAACTGGCAGGTTGTGAACCAGCAGGTTGGCGATGGCATCGCCCAGGCCGCCGTTGCGCTGGTGTTCTTCGGCAACGACCACGGCTTTGGTTTTGCTTACAGAATCGAGAATGGCGGTTTCGTCCAGCGGTTTAATGGTGTGGATGTTGATCACTTCGCAGGAGATACCTTCTGCGGCCAGTTCTTTTGCGGCTTCAATGGCGGTCCAAACCAGGTGGCCGGTTGCGAATATGCTCACATCGCTGCCCTCGGCGAGCATAAGCGCTTTACCGATTTCGAATTTTTGGTCGGCCGGGGTGAATACAGGCCAGGCTGGTCGGCCAAAGCGCAGGTATACCGGGCCATAATAATCGGCGATGGCCATGGTAGCGGCTTTTGTCTGATTGGCATCGCAGGGATTGATAACCACCATGCCCGGGAGCATGCGCATCATGCCGATGTCTTCCAGAATCTGGTGGGTTGCGCCGTCTTCACCGAGGGTAAGACCAGCGTGAGAGGCGCATATTTTTACGTTTTTATGCGAGTAGGCCACACTTTGGCGAATTTGGTCATACACACGGCCAGTGCTGAAGTTGGCAAAGGTTCCGGTGAAAGGAATTTTCCCGCCAATGGCCAGTCCGGCAGCGATGCCAATCATATTGGCTTCAGCGATGCCCACTTGAAAAAAGCGTTCAGGAAATGCATTTTTGAAATGGTGCATTTGCAGGGATTCCAGCAAATCGGCGGTAAGGGCGACGACCTTGGGGTTTTGTTTGCCCAGTTCGAGCAAACCTTCTCCGAACCCATCCCGGGTTGCGCGGGTTGCGCTTGAAACGATGTCTTCTAATTTCATATAAAAACGCCGCGGCGGCGCATTGAAGTTCGTTGAAAAAAAGTTGTTTAGAAGTCGCCGAGGCTGGTTTTCGGCAATTGTGCCATAGCAAGCTCGAATTGTTCCTGGTTAGGGGCTTTACCGTGCCATTTGTGCGTTCCTTGCATAAAATCAACCCCATAACCCATATCTGTTTTCATTAAAACAGCAATTGGCTTTCCTTTTCCGCAACGGCGTTTTGCTTTTCGGAGCATGGTAATTACGGCCTCCAAATTGTTGCCTTGTTCCAGGATAAGAACATCCCATCCAAAGGCTTTCCATTTGGCGGGCAGGTTACCGAGGCTAAGTACCTGATCGTTCGATCCGTCTATTTGTTGTCCGTTCCAGTCTACAGTAACAATGAGGTTATCCACCTTATGGTGTGCGGCAAACATGAGGGCTTCCCAGCATTGGCCTTCTTGCAATTCGCCATCGCCGGTGAGGCAGAAAACGAATCGATCGTCATGGTCCAGTTTTTTGGCCAGTGCCGTTCCGATGGCCACAGACATTCCTTGTCCGAGCGATCCTGATGCCACCCGGATGCCAGGAAGGCCTTCGTGGGTGGTGGGGTGGCCTTGGAGTCGCGTATTGAGTTTTCGGAAGGTATTGAGTTCGGCGACCGGGAAATACCCGGTGCGTGCGAGCACGCTGTACCATACTGGCGAAATATGCCCGTTGGACAGGAAAAAGAGATCTTGGTTTTTGCCCTCCATTTTGAAGGATTTGGGGCTGTGTTTCAAAACGTTGCCATAGAGGGCTACGAAGAACTCGGTACAGCCTAGGGAACCGCCTGGATGGCCGCTTTGTACATTATACACCATGCGCACAATGTCACGGCGTACCTGTTGGGCCATCTCCGTCAGTTTGGAAAAATCTGCCATGTTTATAGAAATCGTCGAAAAATCAAAATTAATGGGCGTCGACAAGGTGATGATGGGAATCGATGCCAATTGGGGCAAAGGTAGTATTTCGAGCCGTTTAAAAAGAAAAGCCGCCCCGAATTTCGGAGCGGCTCCCATTTTTTACCCTCTGGTGGGTATGAGTTATTCAATTAAAGGTTTGGAATAACCAGAACCTGGCCGATTTCAATTTTATCGGGGTCGTCGAGAATGTCGCGGTTGGCATCGAAGATATGTTTGTATTTCATCATATCGTCGTAGTAGTGTTTTGCGATTTTGCTCAAAGATTCGCCTTTTTCAACCGTGTGTTTGGTGTAATAGCCCGTATTTTCAACTTGGATATCGGCTGCAATGTCGCTTGGGTTGTCGCCACCGGCAGATTTGATGGCATCCCAAAGCAGATTTTTTTCGTAGGGGTCGTTTACCAGGCCCCACATGCGCAAAACGCCATCAGTTTCTTCAACTTTGCCATTTCGAACAGCCAGTTTTTCACCGAGTGCCAGAACGCTTGCGTATTTTTCTTGAAGTGACATAAGAAAGGTATTTAATGAGTGAAACAATTTAGGACCTTTGATACGCAACGTTGATCCGATCGTCACGTACATTTTGGGCGAAGATAGGATGTTGAGCAGGCATTAAGGGCAAAATGCGGTCAATTCACAAAAAAATCACATACCTGAATCTGGTTTTTGGGGGATTCTACCATGCATACCAGGATTCTCTGGATTTTGTGGATAAATAAGGCTGGATTTCGCTGACTTATAATGATTTATAAAGATCGTTATGCAAAAAATCTGGCGGCGTAAAGTATAGAAGCGGCATCGTTTCAGGGTTTTATGCGACCGGGGTTATTTTTGATAAATGCCGACCAGTTCTTGGCATTTTTTCCACGGAGACCTTCCAGTGGATTACTCGCCTGATACCAATGGCAAATTGCAGCAGCGAGTGCATCGGTAGCGTCGAAATAGCGTTCGTTCAGGGGCGTTTTCAGGATGTTTTCGAGCATACCGGCCACTTGTTCCTTAGAGGCATTTCCATTTCCGGTAACAGCGCTTTTAATTTTTTTAGGCAGGTATTCGGTTGTTTCCACATTGTTTACCATTCCGGCTGCGATTGCTACACCTTGGGCGCGGCCCAATTTAAGCATAGATTGCACATTTTTACCAAAGAAAGGCGCTTCGATGGCCATTTGACTGGGTTTAAATTGTTGGATGAGATCTTGCACCTGTTCAAAAATATAACGCAATTTGACGGTGTGTAACTCACTGATGTGAGCAAAAGTAAGCACTCCAATTTCGACCAGAATAATGCCCGATGGGGCTGCATCAATGATGGCGAAGCCCAGTACATTGGTGCCAGGGTCAATTCCGAGAATGCGTGTAGGGGGAGAAATCATATTTGCCCATGTATTTTGATGCAAAAGTCGAAATAAAATGCGGCAAACCAACATTCAAGCAAGGCATTGCCTACTTTTGCGCCCACCATTCATCGTGCATTAAATGCACAACAGGCAATTGACGAACAATGGACACAATAGGAATTCTTGGAGCGGGCGCGATGGGCAGCGGGATTGCCCAAGTGGCTGCAGCCGCTGGACACGATGTTGTTGTATGCGACAATCTGACCTTGGCGCTCACCAAATCGGGAAAGAACATACAGGCAACCTTAAAAACGCTGGTGGATAAGGAAAAAATTACCGATGCGGAGGCTTACTCCTTGTTCAGTAAAATCAAGTTTTCCGATCACATGAGCGAATTTCGCAATTGCTCTGTCATTATTGAAGCCATTCGTGAGGATATTGAGCAAAAGCAAATTGCGTTCAAGAGTATGGAGGCCATAGTGGATGAAGATACCATTTTGGCGAGCAATACTTCTTCGCTCTCTATCTCTGCCATGGGCGCTCAATTGCGCCAACCCGAGCGGATTCTCGGCATCCATTTTTTCAATCCTGCGCCTCTAATGCGCCTGGTTGAAATTATCCCGGCGATCCAAACCAATCCGGATGTAATAGACCGTGCCCGGCAGATGATCAACAGTTGGGGAAAAACGACCGTTTTGGCAAAGGATACCCCGGGTTTTATTGTGAATCGGGTTGCCCGGCCTTATTATGGAGAATCTTTGCGCATGCTGGATGAGGGTATAGCAGACGAAGCGACCATCGACTGGGCTTTGTGTACATTTGGAGGTTTTCGGATGGGGCCATTTGAGTTGATGGATTTTATTGGAAACGACATAAATTATGCAGTAACGGAAATTGTATTCCAAAATTTTTATTTCGATCCAAGGTACAAGCCCTCATTTACCCAAAAGAGACTGGTAGATGCCCATTATTTTGGCAGAAAAAGCGGCATCGGATTTTACGATTATCGGTCAGGCGCCGTCAAGCCGCTGCCAAAGGAAGATGAAAGCCTTGGGAAAGAGATTTTCTTCCGGGTATTGGTGATGCTCATCAATGAGGCTGCAGAGGCGCTTTATCTCCAAATTGCCAGTCGTGATGACATTGACATGGCCATGACACAAGGGGTAAATTATCCGAAAGGATTGCTTGCCTGGGCTGATGAAATCGGCATTGAAAGGGTTGTTGAAAAATTGGATGCCCTATATGTTGAGTATTTGGAAGATCGTTATCGCTGCAGCAGGTTGTTGCGTAAAATGGTGCGAGAAAACAAAACCTTTTATTAATTTCGATCATGTTGGAGCCCATCGACATTTTTCATCTGATGTTCGACAATGACCCCTTTAGTCGTTGGATGGGAATGGCTTTGGTTTCCATAGAGAAAGGGTCATGCACACTGCGCATGCAGGTACGACCTGAAATGCTCAACGGGTTTGGCGTAGCCCATGGCGCCATCACTTTTGCCTTGGCGGATAGTGCGTTTGCGTTTGCCTGCAATACAAGTGGTTATCAAAGTGTATCCATCCATTGCACCATCGAGCATGTGGCGCCGGTTGAGGCGGGAGACTGGCTAGAGGCAATTGCAATTGAGGAACGTGCCGGGAATCGCATTTCCAATTATTCCATTCGAATCATTCGATCTGGCGACGGTGCTCCTGTGGCTTTTTTTCGGGGTATATGCTTTCACAAAAATCAAAATTGGACGAAATAGGCGCAGGCTGGATCAGCTGTTTTAGTTAATACAAATGATATATGCTGTTAAGATGTTGAATTATCCCTATTTTTACCGGATATCAACATGCGCGCCATGAGATTTTACATCCTTTTCTTGTTGTTACTGGTTTTTGCAACTGGTCGCTCTCAACAAACCATTCCCCTTGTACAAATAGAATTGCTGGGTGTGGACATTAGCTGCGCCGGCAGAAATGACGGTGCAATTCGCATAGCATTGATTTCCGGACAAGGGCCCGTTAATTATCAATGGGCGGGAAATGGACTCACGGGTTCAGGGCAGTTGATCAATACAGATCCCATTGACATCATCAACAATTTACCGCAAGGCAGTTATACTTTTACCGTTACAGATCCAGCCGGTGTGATCAGTACCCTTCAAACGGCCATTTCAGATCCTCCACCTTTACAGGGTTCGGTATTGATTGCGTCTAATTACAAGGGCTATGGTGTTTCCTGTACGGGTGCTCAGGATGGCAAGATCAGCGCTGGGATATCAGGTGGAACGGCCCCGTATTATTATAAGTGGTCAACAGGCGATATAACACCTACTATAGACAGTTTGGGCGTTGGGGTTTATGGCTTAACCGTTACGGATGTAAACAATTGCTCTTATACGGTTAGTGGCAACATAAGTGCTCCCCCACCCATTAAGAGCACCATTAAGACGAGTGGCGACCGGTGTTATGGGCAAAATCAGGGGTTTGTTGAAATAAGCAATATAAGTGGCGGGGTACCGCCCTATCGCGTATCCTTTGATGGAAGTGCGCCAGTGAGCAAGTTCTATTTCGACCAATTGACGCCTGGTACCTATTTTTTTTCGATTGTAGACGAAAATCAATGTGAAAAGGATGAGGCTGCCATTTTGCCTATTGGCGTCATTTTCACCCTGGATATTGGTTTGGATTCATCCATGTACACCGGAGACACCTTATTGTACCATTTGATGGTTAATCGCCCGCTTGCTTCCGTCCAGTGGGAGCCTGCATCGTCGGTTTTAGCGCTTGATTTGGAGAATGTATTGCTTTTTCCTCCATACACGACCGAGTTTAAGGTAACTGCGACTGATACAATTGGATGTGAGGTAGCCGACTTTTTGAACATCCGAGTATTTCGCAAACGCGATATATATGCTCCAAATGTAATTGATTTTAATTCATTAAATACAGATAATCAATATTTTACATTGTATGCCAGTGGCGGCGTAGCCGAAATAGCCAGCATGCGCATCTATGATCGCTTTCACCGATTGTGGTTTGATAAAAAGAACATTCCAGCAGGTGTTCCTACCGAGGGTTGGGATGGCACCCATGAAGGACGAATTGCATTTCCGGGTGTATATGTTTGGGTGGCGGAGTTGCGATACACCGATGGCCGGAAGGAATTGCGTCAGGGCGACCTTACGGTTTTGCGTTAGTTAGGGTCATTTTTTATCCAATTTTTCCCATTTATGGTACCCAAAACCTTTCCCTGGAAGGTACAATTCAATAAAGGGGTATTTTTAGATTTCGATTGAATGCGGTTTGGCGAATAGGTCGTTTCCCGGTTTGGATCGAAAAATGTAATTTCGGCGTATGCACCGACTTCAATTTTCGGTTGAGGTATTCCCAGTATTTTGCGTGGTTGAGTGCATATTTTATCAAAAAAAGTAGCCAGATCCAGCTCGTTTTTCAGGAAACTGGCATACAATGAAAAGAGGGTTTCCAGGCCAATCATGCCGAAAGCGGCATATGGAAACTCCAGGTTTTTCATTTCATCGTCCCAAGGGCAGTGGTTGCTGCAAATCACATCAATGGTTCCATCGGCGAGCGCTTCGAGCAGTGCCTGACGATCATCTTCACTGCGCAGCGGCGGTAGTAATTTCCAATTGGAATCAAATGCGGCAGCAGGAGCCAATGGCGCAGGATTTTCGCCCAGGAGTGCTGCATCGGTAAAGCAAAGGTTGGCAATGCCAACGGAAGCGGTGACTGGAGTACCGGCCAGTTTGGCAGCGCGAATTAATTCGACACCTTTCCGGGTAGAAACCAGGTGGATATGCAATTTACTTTCTGCGTATTCGAGAAGGCTCAGGTCGCGTTGAATCATCACAATTTCTGCGAGGGCCGGAATTCCTTTCATGCCCAGCATGGTACTGTTGAGGCCTTCGTGCATTTGTCCGCCGGCAGCAATGGTATGGTGGTGAGGCTGGTTGATCACCAACCCTTGAATGGCGCGCAAGTATTGCATGGCACGTAAGAGCAAGCCGGCATCCTGCACCGGGTGGTCGCCATCGGAAAAGGCGACCGCGCCCGCGTGGTGCATATCGATCAATTCGGCGAGGTCTTTTCCGGCAGTATCTATTGAAATGGCGCCGATGGGAAATATTTGCACGGGTAATTGTGCGGCATGGTTTTTCAGGTATAAAATTTCCGATTTAGAATGTACTGCGGGTTTGGTATTGGGCATGGCGGCGATGGCAGTAAAACCGCCAGTAGCTGCCGCGCGGGCAGCAGTATCCAAATCTTCCCGGTGTTCAAAACCCGGATCAGCCAAATGCGTTCCGAAATCGAGCCAGCCTGGTGAAGCCCAAGCGCCTTCTACATCCCAAATTTCGGCATCGGAATGTTTAATATTCTGCGAAATTTGTACGATTTGGCCCGATGGGTCTATCAAAATATCCAAAAAATTTGGCAAAACCTGCTCGTTAAGGATGCGTGTGTTTTTAATCAGAAGATGCATGTTTATGCTTTTTAGAACTTAGTACTTTCATTTCAAATAGGACACACCTGACCTAAGAAACTGTTTTAAAACCTCCGAAATGCTGAAAGGCAAATCTTTTAACGCCATGCTGCATTTATTTTTTCGGCAATAGGACATGGCTATTCCCTCAAAAATAAGCCTTGCCTGGCGCCAAAA
>JAGWYI010000686.1 GCA_018969455.1 Bacteroidota bacterium
ACAACAGAAGGATGGTTTCTGATAGCAAACAAGTCCTGTACGGACTTTACAACGACGAAGAAGATCTGAAAGGGGCAATCCGGGTGGCCAATAATGCACATTTGGATATCATGGACGTGTATACGCCTTTTCCCGTGCATGGTCTGGATCCTATTTTGGGTTTGAAAGAAAGCCGCTTGCACTATCTGGGCTTTATTTATGGTACCATCGGAGCGCTTTTTGCTTTTCTTACCATGACCTGGATTTTTACCAGCGATTGGCCAATTGTGTTTGGTGGTAAACCTTACTGGCCTATTCCGGCATTCATTCCGATCACCTTCGAATTGACGGTTTTGTTTTCTGCGTGGGGTATGACGCTTACTTTCTACACCATTTGCGGATTGTGGCCAGGTGTAAAAGCGAAATCACTTGATAACCGGATTACCGACGATAAATTCTGCATTGCTTTTGACATTACTTCCGTTCCTGAAAATACGGTGGAGGGCCTTAAGCAGTTCTTCGGGAATACCCAAGCGGCTGAAGTAAACATTAAAATGGTGTAGAAAGCACCTGATAACAAAGATAAAATTCTAAAGCATGAAAAACGCAATTGGCGTTATTCTCGGAATAGCCTTGTTTGCCTGGCTTTTTTCACTTTGCTCCCCGGCAGGAGTAAATAAAACCGGTCATGAGTATATGCCCGACATGTACCATCCGGTGTCTTATGAGACCAATTTGTACAGTGCCTATTACTGGAACCACTGGGAAAATAAAAGTACCCTGAACAAAGCGCAATTGTCGCAACCCCGTGCAAAAGTACCCGGAACCATCCCACGTGGCTATACCGGTGTTTATTACGGCGACGCCAACGCGCTCGATATCGTTCGTGGTAAAAATGCCCCCAACGCGATCCCTGCTCAAGTGAATGGCCAAGCGCCTTTTTATTACGCAAATAATGAGAACGACCGGGTTCGTTGTGAAAACGATTTGGTGGGCAACCCTTTCCCAATCACCAATGCTGGTCTGGAAAAGGCAAAACCTTTATATGAAGTAAACTGCGGCATTTGTCACGGAGAAAAAGGAGACGGACAGGGCTGGCTGGTTTCCAAACCCGATGCGAAATATCCCGCTGCACCTAAAAATTTGATTTCCGATGAAATGATTAGCGCCGGTAACGGTCGGTATTATTTTGCCATCATGTACGGTAAAAACGTGATGGGAGGATATTCAGATAAATTGTCTTACGAGGAACGCTGGCAAGTAATTCATTACATCCGTTCCCTGCAGGCAAAATCAAAAAATCTGGAATACAATGAGAAGGCCAACACGCTCAGCAATGTCGAAACACCTGCTAAAGGTGTGGCTGCCGGACCTGTGCGCGTACATGCAGCCGCTGCAACTGCTCCGGTAGCGCCTCCTCCTACGAAATAATTTTTGTGCAACATACCCAATCCCAATAAACCAAAGCCTAATAACTCAAGCATTTTGTAATGGATGGGCTTTTGGCCTACCGAACCATAAAAAAACACCGGGCTAAATTCGGTCTTGCGATATGAATCTGAATACGCAATTTGTATTTGAAGGCAAACAAAAACGTGTGCTGATTGGCGGCATGGCGTTGGGCGTGGTATGTCTTCTGTTGTCTTTTATCAACGACGATGAATTCCACACCCGCTTCTGGACGAACTTCCTCCACAATTCGGTGTTTTTCATCGGAATTGCATTTATGTCCACTTTCTTCCTTTGTGCGCAAATTACAGCCTTTGCCGGCTGGAATACGGTAATTAAGCGCGTGTGGGAGGCAATGGGCATGTTTATGGGGGTAGGTCTTATTTTCATGGCTGTTCTCGCAGCAGGCGTCTGGGGGCATTTTCACCACCTGTACCACTGGAATACACCCGGTATAACCGATCCCGGCAATCCCATCTACGACAAAATTCTGGCTGGTAAAAAAGGATTTCTAAATCCTGTTTTCTACACCATCGCTACAGTCGGCTTCCTGGCCATATGGTACTATTGGGCCTTTAAATTGCGCCAGGCATCTGTAGATCAGGATACCCTGGAAACGCCTTCTTTCGATTATTACAAAAAACAGCGTAAATGGGCCGCTTCTTTCCTTCCGATTGGCGGTTTTCTGAGCTGTGTTTTTCTATGGCAGTCGGTTATGGCCGTT
>JAGWYI010000687.1 GCA_018969455.1 Bacteroidota bacterium
AAGGCTTTTTGTGGATAGAAGCAGATAAAACTACCTATGCTTTGAAAGGAGAACTGAAGGAAAATGGATTGTACGACCTGGAAGCCCTGCTCCCCAATGGAAAAACTGGCGGTTTGTTGGAAGGCTCCTTAGCCAATCCGGCCGCCATTGTGTGCAACTGGATTGGCAGCGGCGAACGCCGCAGCTTTAGTTTTTCGCAGAAAGACCGGCTTGTTTTTGGGTGCCTCGATTTTGCCGATTTTCGCTCGGGATTTGATGCCGTATACCCCCGAACTGCATGCATCCCCTGCAACAATTGGCTCGATCAGCAAGTGAACAATTGGATGAGCGCCTGTAAAAGTGCCGTCGCCGCAATCTCCGAACCGCTCAATGCCGAAACGCGAGGGAAATACCGCGCCGGCAGCTGGGCCGACATCGCATGTTGGACAGAAACCATCCTGAGCGGATACCTTACCTTTACGGATACCTGGAACCCCGAAGCGACCGGGAAAGCATTCAATTTTAACCTTAAAACCGGGAAAGAGATCATTATCAACGATTTATTTGTAAAATCTTTCGATCCCAAACCCTGGTTTGAAGCCTACTGGAAGCGGGAAGCCCCTAAATTGCGCCAATTTGCTGCCGACCCAAAATATCGAGCCTGGATTGACCAAAACGGATTCCCACTCATTGCCATTCGACGGGAAGGATTGGAACTAAGTACCCTGTTTCATCCGGTTTATGGCCAGCAACATTTGATTGTTCCGTATGCCGAATTGAAAGCAAACATCAAAAAAGACAACCCAATTGTTGAATTTTTGAAATAATCAGACCTTGGAAACGACCGAATTGCTCAAAAAAGTGCGAAAAGTGGAACTCAAGACCCGGGGCTTGAGCAAACACCTGTTTACAGGAAGCTACCACAGCGCCTTTAAAGGGCGCGGGATGCTCTTTAGTGAAGTACGCTTGTACCAATACGGCGACGATGTACGCACCATCGACTGGAATGTTTCGGCGCGCACAGGCGCACCGCATGTCAAAATTTTTGAAGAAGAGCGGGAGTTGACCATCCTTCTGTTGGTGGATGTCAGCGGATCCTCTTTTTTTGGAACAACGGGTGTGTCAAAACAAGATCGCTTGATCGAAATATGCGCCAGTTTGGCATTTTCAGCAGTTTCAAACAATGATAAAGTAGGCTTGTTGTTGTTTTCCGATAAGCCCGATTTGTTTATACCGCCTCAAAAAGGCAGGCAACACGTATTGCGAATCATTCGGGAATTGGTAAATGTGGGTGTTTCGGACAGAGGTACCAATTTTTCGGCTGCTTTTCAGTTTACGCAGAATGTGATGAAAAAACGTACGGTTTGTTTTGTTCTTTCAGATTTTCAAGCAAGCGCTTACGAATCGTCTTTGCGCATCCTTGCCCGGCGACACGATTTTATTGGGTTGCAGTGCTGGGATCCCCTGGAGCGTGTGTTGCCGAATGTGGGCTTGCTGCAGGTTCATGATCCGGAAAGTGGCGATGTACGTTGGATAGATACCACCGACCCCGACATGCGGCGCTGGCATACGCAGCGGTTCGATCAGCATCAGCATCAAACGCAGGCATTGTTTAGGCGTGCTGGCGCTGATTTTTTGAGCATTCCAACCACCGAATCTTACATTCATGCTTTACTGAAGTTTTTTGAACAAAGAAGGACCCATTTATAAGTGCTTGTGAAA
Source organism: Bacteroidota bacterium (assembly GCA_018969455.1). GTDB lineage: Bacteria > Bacteroidota > Bacteroidia > Chitinophagales > Saprospiraceae > M3007. The sequence continues at coordinate 1,702 of JAGWYI010000687.1, forward strand.
AAACGATTGCATTTTGGTTTTTGGCTGCTTTTTTTGCTAAGCGCCAATTTTGCGCTGGCACAAGTGCATGCCACCGCAAGCCCCGACAGCAACCTTGCAGAAACAGGGTGTCCGTTTCGCGTACGGGTGCGGGTGCCCGCTCAGGCAGGCAAGCCACAAGGCATTCAACTAGAAGCCTGGGAAGCCATGCTGCAAAAAGAAAATGTGTTGCAACAGGAAGAATGGCAACAAATTGGGCCCAATTGGGAAAAACGCCTGCTTTTTATTGCCTTCGATGCCGATACCCTGCATTTTGCTCCCATTCCGGTGGAATTAAGCAACGGCGATACGCTGTTTACCAACGCTTTCTCCTTGCCCGTTTTAGCCAGCCCTGCACCCAGCGATTTGAATGACATGGCGGATATTAAAAACATCCACCAGGAGGGCGCCAATTGGACCGATTA
>JAGWYI010000047.1 GCA_018969455.1 Bacteroidota bacterium
ACCCTAGTTTTTTGTCTTCGAAAATTTTTTTTGCAGGCGCTTTTGCTTGTTGTCGAGGCTGATTTCCCTTCCCTGGATAAATGCAGCTGTTATGATACAGGTGCGCATATCCAGTGCATCGCCCTCACTGATGAATAAAGTCGCATCCTTCCCAAACTCTATGGCGCCATTACTTGAGTCGATGCCCAATATCCGGGCTGAATTTTGGGTTAATGCCTGTATGGCAACTTCATAGGGTAAGCCAGCCCCTACTGCTTGTCCGGCCTGAAAAGGCAAGTTGCGTTGCCGCCAACTGCCGCTGCCCGTAAAAGCAAATGTAATTCCCGCATCATAAAGCTGGCGTGCCAATTTGTAAGGCTGATCGTAATCTTCATCATCCGTATCGGGTAAACGATGGGAAAGCGGCAACAATACCGGCACCTTATGACTTTTTATAAAATCGCTTATTTTCCATACCTCGCTGCCTCCCTCAATTACAGGCAACAAATTGAATTGCTCGGCAAATAACACAGCCTCCTCAATGGTTTTCGCCTGATCACTGTGAATGTACAAGCGCATCCTGCCTTCAAACAGCGGTCGCATGGCCGCAAGCTTCAAATTCGGTGTAGCAGGATTGGGCTGCTGCAAATAAGCCTGTGCTTCCAAAAAAAACTGTTGAATCGCCTGAACCTCTTTATCGTAACTTTCACTTTTCATCAGGCCTTGCCCATTGGGGTTGTACCGACGCTGAACCGGCCAGTTGAGGTGAATGCCATCTTCTTTAACCAATGCATCTTCCCAATTCCAGGCATCCAACTGTACCACGGCCGAAGTTCCAGACAATACGCCCCCTTCCGGACAACTTTGTGCCAGCAATATGCCATTGGTCCGAAGGGTGGGGGGGATCTCTGAATCGGTATTGTAGGCGACAATGGCGCGCACATTGGGATTATAAGCGCCAACTTCATTGTTGTCTTGCGTGGGCCGCGCTGCATCAATTTCTACCAAACCAAGCGTAGAACCGCAGGCAATGAAGCCTGGATATACGTGTTTTCCTGCAGCATCGAATATCTTGGCGTATTTCGTGCGGTCGTAACGGATGGTGCGCGCATCGGCCACCATGGTAATTTTACCATTTTCAAAAGCAATGGCACAATTGGGCAACACCTGACCATTTCCCAGGTGCGCCAGGGCGTTTATGATCAAAATGGGCGCTGTTTGCGCAGGTGCGGGTACGGGCGCTTGGGCAAGCAGGCGCGCAGACAGGCACAGGAGGGCAAAAACACGTGTAACTATTTGCATGTCCATATTTTAAAATTATTTTATCGCGCAAGTGAGCAATTGCTGATCCTCTATAAATCCTTCCAGCACATCCCCAATTTGAACGGGGCCCACACCCGCAGGCGTGCCCGTAAAGATCAGATCGCTTTTTTGCACGGTAAAGTAGCGGGAAATGTGGCAAATCAAGGTGTCAAAACTGAAAATCATATCGCGGGTGTGCCCGTCCTGCACCACTTCGCCATTTTTCTTCAATTGAAAATGAATATCCTCCCGGTTTTTCAATTCTTCCAGCGGCACCCAGCGGCTAATGGGCGCCGAGCGGTCGAAACCTTTGGCGATTTCCCAGGGCTGGCCTTTCTGCTTGAGTTTGTCTTGAAGGTCCCGTGCGGTAAAATCGATGCCAAAGGCCACGGCATCGTAATAGCGGTGGGCAAACTCCGGCTGCACCGAGCGGCCGTTTTTGCATACCCGCAGCACAATTTCGCCTTCAAAATGCAGATCCTGGGTAAAATCAGGATAATAAAAAGGCTTGTTTGCTACCAACATGGCGGTGGGGGGCTTCATAAAAATGAGGGGCTCGCTGGGAATGGGGTTGTTGAGTTCCTTGGCGTGATCGGCATAATTGCGGCCGATGCAAAATATCTTCATACCGGGATTTTTTTTTAATGATCAGGGTGCGGTGGGATTTTTTTTGCCCGCTTTTAATTTTTCCAGTGTTTTTTCCAGTCGGTTTTGCCGGGTTTCGGGCCTTTTCGCTGACGCAATCCAAACGGCGTACTCTTTTCTGTTGGTAAAGGACAACTTGTCAAAAAAGGCACGGAGATCAGGATGCGCCTCCAATAAGACTTCCAAGTCCTCCGGGATGTCGACCAAACGCGCTTCGGTGTCGCGCTGAACGGTTACATGCACCACATCGCCCGGATTTTTACCAATTTTTTGTCGGATTTCAATTTTTACCAGCAACATGTGGCAATCGGAACCCATTTTTACCATACTGCCTCGGTAAGGCACGCCATCGTAGGTAACTTTTACCTTTACCTGGCCTTTTACGCCATATATTTCCTGCACATCGTAGGGAAAATCAACATACAAGGCGTCGGTATTTTCCACCGCTTGCAGGATGGCATTGAATTCAAGGATGGACTCCATTGCTTGTTTGCTGTTGTTGAAATTGGCTCCAGGCTTCAGCCGCTATTTTACGGGTAAGTTGTTCGATGTAATAACTGCCGGCTGCCGGGTCGGCAAATGTATCGAAATAACCCTCCATTTTGAGCAAATGTTGCACATTCCGCGCGATGCGGCGTACAAAAACGGGAGCGTGCTGTTCGTCGGCGCTGCCAGGCAGTACGCTCAGCACATCGGCGCCGCCGATGACGGCCGACATGGCCATGGTGGTGCTTCGGATCATGTTGCTGTACAAGGAGTCGCCGTATGCCTCCGGGCGGAAGCGGACATGCAGCTGTGGCAGTGCAGGCGCCAGTCCCCATGCTTTGAGCAGGTTCATCCAAAGGATGTGCAATGCCCGCAAACGGGCGATTTCCCAAAAATAATGCGGTCCGATGGCAAGGTCAAAAAAGAGATGCTGGGCCAAAACCGCCGTTTCAAGCCCCAGAGCGGCTGTTTTTTGGAATGCGGTATGTGCCTGCAAAATTTGCGTCGCCAGGCCCGCCACGGTAGCATCTGCCTGTGAATCGTCGGGAATGCACCAGGTTTTGAAGCCGGGCGTCTGCGCGTGGGCGTATGCGACCCAGTCTGCAACATAGCGCCAGTCGTTGAATCGGGCATGGGGTGTAAAGGCTACCGAGCCGCGCAGCTGGCCACCAGCCAATCCGCCAGATTGTGCTTGCTCCTGCAAACTGGCCAGCAATTGTGCAGGCGGCAGTACCGACCAGTCATTTGCCGAAAAATGCAGGGAAATGTAATCCAGGTGTATGTCTTTGAGCAGTTCAGGCAGCGAAACGGCCCCGTTTAGCTGGAAGTGCAAGCCTTCCGCTCCGAATTGCAAGGCATTGAGAGCGAGCGCGTTTGCATTTTCAGGGTCCTGAACATCCAGCGTCTCGCAAATTTCCCAGGCTTTGGGTTCCGTCCAGATGGGCGTAGCAGCCTCACCATCGTCGGCATGCCCAAAGGGATCCACAGGAATGCCCTCGTTTAACCAGTAAAGTTCCTCAATGGGACGATCTTTGAGGTCTTTGGCAATGCGTGCCAGCCATTGTTCCTTGGAAACAGGCGGAAATTCGGCGAAAAAATCAGTGTGCATGTGCAGATTCGGCTTTGGGGCAAATGTACAAAAGGCCAATTATCTTTGGTAACAGCTTTGACACCAGCGGAAGATGCGATTTGTCATTTGTTAAAACCCGTAAACTTGGCAACCAATGTTGCGCCCTACCAATGTTGCGCCTCTCCGAGGCGAGAATTCGGGACGAGCAATACGGGAAATCCCGCCTCGGCGAGGCGCAACATTTGTAGGGATAATTGGGCACGAGCAATACGGAAAATCCCGCCTCGGAGAGGCGCAACATTTGTAGGGATAATTGGGCACGATCATTACGGAAAATCCCGCCTCGGAGAGGCGCAACATTTGTAGGGAGAATTGGTCACGAGCATTACGGAAAAACACGCCTCGGAGAGGCGCCACCTTGGTAGAGAATTCGGCACGACCATTACGGAAAAACACGCCTCGGCGAGGCGCAACATTTGTAGGGATAATTTGGCACGATCATTACGGAAAATCCCGCCTCGGCGAGGCGCAACATTTGTAGGGATAATTGGGCACGAGCAATACGGGAAATCCCGCCTCGGAGAGGCGCAACATTTGTAGGAGAATTGGTCACGAGCATTACGGAAAAACACGCCTCGGCGAGGCGCAACATTTGTAGGATAATTGGGCACGACCATTACGCAAACACGCCTCGGCGAGGCGCAACATTGGTAGAACGCAACATTGGTTGGACGCAACATTGGTTGGACGCAACATTGGTTGGACGCAACATTGGTTGGACGCAACATTGGTTGGACGGGACATTGATTTACCTGATAAGGGTAATCGTAAAATTTGAATGGATTGAAATATTTTTACACCCCTAAATCCTCCAATCATTTTTATCATAAACCATTCACATGGCCGACGTTTTTTCTCAAATCTACATCCAGTTGGTTTTCTCGGTAAAGCACCGCCAAGCCCTGATAAATCCTGATTGGGAAACGCAATTATTCCAATACACAACGGGCATTGTGCAAAAACGTGGGCATAAAATGCTCGCCATTGGTGGTATGCCAGACCATATTCATATTTTTATCGGCCAGAATCCGGCAGAATCTTTATCTGTTTTAGTTAGGGAGATAAAAAATGCGACAAATGATTTTATCAAAAACAATCATTTGTCACCCATTAAATTTGAATGGCAAGCTGGATATGGGGCGTTTTCATACAGCCGTTCCCATCGGGATGCAGTTTGCAAGTATATTTTAAATCAAAAGGAACATCATCGGATCAAAACATTTAAGGAGGAATTTTGGCAAATTTTGGCAGATTTTGAGGTGGAAATTGGGCAAAAATCAATGTTCGATTTTTTTGAAAAGGATTGAATCGGTTCGCATTGCGTTTCCATAATGGTTTTGACCAACCAATGTTGCGCCCAACCAATGTTGCGCCTACCAATGTTGCGCCTACCAATGTTGCGCCTCTCCGAGGCTACCAATGTTGCGCCTCTCCGAGGCTGTGGATGTTGCGCCTCTCCGAGGCTACCATTTTGGATTTCCTGGAGCAAAAAATTTACCGGAACAAGAGATTAAAATCCGAAACCTTTTTGTTCCAAAGCTGTTTATATTTGCAGCCGAAAAGGCTTAGATTCAATCTAAATAAAAGAAACACCTTTATAAAATGGAAAAGCGCAGACTGATTTATCTTGACAACAATGCCACAACCCCGTGCGACCCTCGGGTTGTGGACGCCATGTTGCCTTATTTTTATGAAATGCACGGCAATGCGGCCAGTCGCAGCCACCAATATGGCTGGGAAGCGGAAGACGCGGTGGATTACGCGCGCGAGCAGATCGCCAAACTGATCCAAAGCGAAGACAAGGAAATCATCTTCACATCTGGCGCGACCGAAAGCAACAACCTGGCCCTCAAAGGGGTGTATGAAATGTATGCCAAAAAAGGCAACCACATCATCACTACTGAAGTGGAGCATAAAGCCATTCTCGACACCTGCAAACACCTCGAGAAAATGGGCGCTGAAGTTACCTACCTGAAAATTCAGGAAGATGGCATGCTCAATCTCGCCGAGCTGGAAGCCGCAATACGGCCTACCACCATCCTGGTTTCTGTCATGTGGGCCAACAACGAAACCGGTGTGATTCAGGACATGAAAGGCATTGCCGACATTTGCGCCAAACACGGGGTGCTGTTCCACAGCGACGCAACCCAGGCCGTGGGCAAAATTCCAACCTATCCGCGCGAAATCGGCATCCACCTGATGTCTTTTACCGCACATAAAATGTATGGCCCCAAAGGCGTGGGCGCCTTGTATGTGAGTCGTAAAAATCCGCGCGTGAAAGTGACCGCCCAAATGGACGGCGGCGGCCACGAGCGCGGCATGCGATCCGGCACCCTGAATGTACCCGGCATTGTGGGTTTTGGAAAAGCCGCCGAAATTGCCCGCCTCGAAATGGAGCAAGACAACAAACGCCTCAGCGCCCTGCGCAATTACCTGGAAGCCGAGTTGACCAAACTGGAAGAAACCAAAATAAACGGAAATACCCAGTCCCGGATGCCACACGTGTCGAACATCTCTTTCAAACACGTGGAAGGCGAAGGACTTATGATGACTTTCAACCAGAAAGTAGCGGTTTCCTCAGGTTCTGCCTGTACCTCCGCCTCGCTCGAACCATCCTACGTGCTGGTAGGCATGGGCCTGGGCGACGACCTGGCGCACTCTTCCATTCGTTTCTCCCTCGGCCGATTCACCGAAGCCTCCGATGTGGAAGAAGCCATCCAAATGGTGCGCAATGGCGTTAATCACATGCGCGAACTCAGCCCCATCTGGGAAATGTACAAAGACGGCGTCGACCTCACCAAAATTGAATGGTCGGCCCACTAATGCCCCGTTTTACCCTCTTTTTTTGATCAAATTTTAAAATAAACCAATATGGCATACAGCGAAAAAGTTCTGGAGCACTTCAAAAACCCGCGCAACGTGGGCAGCCTCGACAAAGATGCAAAAAATGTGGGCACCGGCCTGGTTGGCGCGCCTGAATGCGGCGACGTCATGCGCCTGCAAATCGAAGTAGATGAAGCCACAGGTGTCATCCGGGATGCAAAATTCAAAACCTTCGGATGCGGTTCTGCCATCGCATCTTCTTCTCTGGCCACCGAATGGCTCAAAGGCAAATCGCTCAACGAAGCCATGGCCATCGACAACATGGACATCGTGGAAGAACTGGCCCTGCCACCGGTAAAAATTCACTGCTCGGTATTGGCTGAAGATGCCATCAAGGCCGCTATCAAAGATTACCAAATTAAAAACGGCATCGAAGCGGAAAGTGCCACCGAAGCACATGCCTGATTCAAGCCTTTGAACAAATCATAACCGGTTTTGTCCTATGATTTTTGTAGCTGAAAGTGCCCGGGAAAAGATTGCCGAAGTGCGCCAAAAAGGCGCTATTTCTCCCGATTTTTTCCTGCGCGTACGCGTAACCTCTGGCGGATGCTCCGGATTGTCTTATAAAATGGATTTCGACAACGAGGAAAAGCCCAATGACCAGATTTTCGAAGACAATGGGGTGAAAGTGGTCACCGATTTGAAAAGCTTTTTGTATCTTTTCAATACCACCCTGGAGTTTTCAGGCGGTTTGAACGGCAAAGGCTTTGTCTTCAACAACCCCAATGCAACCCGTACCTGCGGATGCGGCGAAAGCTTTGCCGTGTAGCACCTGTAGGGTTGGCCACACTTAATTCTGAAAGGCTGCTTCGGCAGCCTTTTTTGTTTGATGTTTACGCAACAGTTTTAAACTCAATTGGCATTTTTTACCCGACTTTATTTTTTGCCCCATCCAGAACTGTATCTTTGCACATCAAAAACCTTTTACTTACATTTCATCACATCCATCCATATCATGCAATTGTTCGTTCACATTTTTAACCTGTTCGCACTCCTTTGTTTGTTCATTTTCCCCCAATCTGCACATGCCCAAAAAACACTCCGCCAGAAAATGGCCGACGAGTTTTGTGTGGAATTGGGCAAGCAGGATTTTTCCAAGGTTGAAAGTGACAAATTGATGGAAAAAATCGGCTTGGCCATTTTGCCGGTTGTGGGAAAATACAAAGACGAGATTAAAAAAGAACTGAACCTGGATATGACATCCCAGGAAGACTTCCAGAAAGTCGGCGAAATCATCGGTTCCGAGGCGGTGCTGAGCTGTCCGAAATTTAAGGATGTCATGACAAATTTGACCTCCGGGCCCAAACAGGCCGTGAAAATGGTGACCAAAGTAAACGGAACCTACCTTGGTGTGGGCGCCAGCGGAAATTTTGCCTACCTGCGCGTAAAAGGCGCCGACGGCCGCGAAAACAAACTGTGGTGGTTCCAGTATTTCCCCGGATCGGATGAACTGAATTCCTTTAAAGATAAAATGGTGAGCGTTTCTGTGGTGGAAGAGGAATACTATGAGCCCACTTTGAAGGATTATGTAAAAATCAAAGTTGTGCAATCCATCAGCCTGAAATAAAACAGGGTTTTCCACCCTTTATCCTTCTGTTTTGGAGATTTTAACGCCTGATGATCCTGTTCTGAAACCAACCTGTGCCAGCTGCGGCGCAAAGTTGAAAGGGGATTATTGTCGCAAATGCGGGGAAAAAAGAATTATTCCGGAGCGGGATTTCAGCATGCGCAAATTTTTGAACCAAAGTATGTGGCATTTCGTCCATTTTGATTCAAAATTGCTGCGCAGTGCCACCTTGTTGTTTACCCAACCCGGTTTTTTAACCGCAGAATGGATCGCCGGTCGACGCAATGGCTACATGAAACCCTTGCAGCTGTTTGTCGTAGCCAGTGTGCTGTTTTATTTTTTTCTGCCTACTGCGACGGCTTATTTTACCAGCATCCGGGATTTGAAATTTGGTTTGGAACACCAAGACCACCTGGCCAATACCTTTGAGTTTGATGCGGCAGCGGCAATTGCACACAAAGTTGCCACAGGCCAATTCAGTACGGCCGATGCGGAGCAACGGGTCATGCAACTGGCTTCAGAGCGCTCCAAATCATGGTTATTTGTCTTGATTCCTTTTTGGGGGGCGCTCATTTTCCTGCTTTTCCAACGCAAAATGCCCTGGCTGGCGCCACAGCTCATTTTTGCCATGCATGGCATGACTTTTTATATCTTATTCGATTTATCCATTCATGCCGTTATTACCTTGTTTGGGGTAAGCAGCGATTACGGCCGATACATCTTTCTGATTTTGATTTGTTCCATGCCCGTGTATCAAACCCTGGCCGTTCGCCGGGTTTATGGGGATGCCTGGGGCTGGTCGGCGCTCAAAGGCCTGGTGATTGCGCTGGGTTTTGTAGCATCGGTGATGTTGTACCGGCAGATTATTACGATTTCGGTGTTGGTGTAAACTGCAAATGCGCGCGTTTTTTTGATAGCGGGATTTACCACAGATTACTCCGATTTGCACAGATTTTAATGATTTTTTTCTGTATAAATCCGAGTAATCTGGGGTATATCTTTTTGGAACGTGCACGCATGTCTAAAATGGACTGCGTTCTGACCTATGTCCAAAAAACAAGCAGAACGACCCTTTCCAAATATACTGCGCAGCTTGTAAAACTGGGCATACTGACACCAAAACAAATTGGAAACCAAACAATATACCTAAACAACGATCTTTTCCGAATTTTAGAAGGATAACGATCCTCCTACTGCAACACCCCGCGCACCAGCCTGCTCAATTTAGGTTCTGCCGCATTCGCTACTGCAATGACATCTTCCAAAGAGGTTTCGCGAATGACTGACGGCGGAAAGGCCATGTTGGCCACCATAGACAACATCAGCACCGGCAAATTCATGTGGCGGGCGACCAATACTTCGGGTAATGACGACATGCCGGTACAATCGCTGCCCAGGGTGCGCAGCATCTGATATTCTGCCGGGGTCTCGAGGTTGGGGCCCTGCAAGGCCGAATAGACGCCTTCGTACGCACGGATGTGGTGCGCCCGGGCAATCTCCAACGCTTTTTGTCGCAATTCAGGGTCGTAAGGAACCGACATGTCGGGAAAACGCGGCCCCAGGCGTTCATCGTTGCTTCCCCGCAACGGGTGTTCGGGCAACAAATTGATGTGGTCTTTTACAATTACAATGTCGCCACCTTTTAAATGCGGGTTAATTCCGCCCGAAGCATTGGTGATAATCAGGCGCTGAATGCCCAGAAATTTCATCACGCGCACCGGAAAGGTTACCTGCTGCATGCTCCAGCCCTCGTAATAGTGAAAGCGCCCGGCCATAACCAGCACCGGTTTGCCATCCAGATTCCCCAAAATCAGTTTCCCGGAATGACTTTCCACGGTGCTTTTGGCAAAGTGGGGAATCTCGGCGTATGGAATGGCAGCCATTTGTTCAACTTCATCGGCTAATTTGCCCAATCCGGTACCCAAAATGATGCCCGTAGCAGGCTTGAAATCACTTTTGCTGCGGATGTAAGCCACCGCCTCTTGTATTTGATCGAATAATTCCATGATTTACTTAATTTTTGTTGTGTTGTGAAGCGCTGCGGCGCCAGTAATTGGCCAAACTGATGCCTGTTACCAAATCCCATATCCCCCACCAGGCGGCTATGAGCGCCATTCCCCCCAGGCCGTTGAAAAAACGGAAAATGAGCAACAAGCCAAGCGCCGTGTTGTGTACGCCGGTTTCGAAGGTAAGGGTGCGGCAATCCTGTTCCGGCAGGCGAAACAGCCTGCCCAGGCTATACCCCGTGGCCAAAGCAAGGGCATTGTGTGCCGCCACCAACAAAAAGATGAATCCCAGGTAATGTACCAGGTTGTCCCGATTGCCCCATAATGCCAATACCAGTATGGTGAAAAACAAAACCAAAGACAATCGTTGCACCCAACTGCGTATGATACCCACCAACCCGGGAAACAGGGTGTGCAAGCCCATGCCCATGAGCAAGGGCGCTAAAATCAATTGAACTATAATGCCGGCCATCTCCGAAAACTGGAGTTCAAAGCCGGTGCGTATTTCGGCTGAATTGGCTACAAACTGCGACCAGAACAAAAAACCGGCAGGGGTAATCACCGATGCCAACAAAATGATGAGGGCATTGAGTGTAACCGAAAGCGCCACATTGGCGCCTGCCCGATGCACCAAAAAATTGGTGATGTTGCCCGAAGGACACATGCTTACCAACACCATACCCAGCGAAACGCTCACCGGCGGGTGAAAAATGGCAATGAGCCCCAGGGTAAACAAAGGAAACAGCAGGTATTGCGCCAACATGCCCACTCCAATCGATTTGGGAAACTGCACCACTTTTTTAAAGTCGTGCAAGCGCACATCCAGGGCCACGCTGAACATCAAAAAGGCCATGGCGGCATTAAGCGTGGCCATTTGAGCCGGATTAAAATTGATTTTCAGAGCGTCTACGGGCGGCATAGGCGAATTTTATTTACCAGTATAATAAATGCGATACACGGCATTGGCCTGGTCGTCGGAAAGCAAAAGCGACCCATCGGGCAGTTGCTCTACATCCACCGGGCGGCCCCAGGCGGTATCGTCGGCTTCGAGCCAGCCGGTGGCAAAGGCCTCTTTGCCCAGGCTGTTGCCCTTGTCGTCGATGCGTACCAGACTAAGTTGATACCCGTTTTTCTTGGTACGGTTCCAGGAGCCGTGTTCGGCCACAAAAATCTGGTTTTTATAATTGGAAGGGAACATTTTTCCGGTATAAAACTCCATGCCCAGGGGCGCTACGTGCGGGCCCATGCGTTGCGCGGGCGGCACAAAATCGCTGCAAGGATGTTGGGCATCTCCGAATTTCGGATCGGGTATATCACCCTGATGGCAAAACGGGAAGCCAAAATGCTGGCCTTCTTTGGTCACATGGTTCAATTCGCAGGAGGGGCTGTCATCCCCCAGCCAGTCGCGGCCATTGTCGGTAAACCACAATTCTTTGGTGAGCGGGTGCCAATCGAAGCCCACGCTGTTGCGTACGCCTTTGACAATCACTTCCGGCGCGCCGGGGTGGTCTACATCGATGCGGGTGAGGCTGCAATAAATTGGGTTTTCGGGCAAACATACGTTGCAAGGCGCCCCCACCGGCACATACAACTTGCCATCGGGCCCAAAACGAATGTATTTCCAGCCGTGGTGCTCGTCGGTAGGGTATTTGTCGTACACAACCACGGGCGCGGGCGGGTGCGCGAGGTTTTTGGCGATGTTGTCGAGCCGGGTGATGCGGCTGATTTCGGCGATGTACAGGCTGCCATTGCGGTAAGCCACCCCGTTGGGCATGTTGAGGCCGGAAGCCAGGAGGAATTTTTCGTCGGCCACGTTGTCGCCATTGTTGTCGCGCAGGGCATACACATTGCCTTTGTCGCGGGTGCTGACGAACAGAATGCCATCGGCGTAACACAGGGAGCGGGCATTTTCCACGTTTTCGGCAAATATGCCGATGTGAAAACCTGCAGGCAGTTTGATTATTTCGATTGGCAATTGGCTGGATGTTGCCGCTGCCGCTGCTCGAGCCGGACTTTTTGAGGGTCCGGGCGTTTGACAAGCGGCGCAAAGCAGGAGCCCAAAAAACAATAAACGCATAAAGGTTGCAATTTGACCAGAAAGGTATAACAATTATCGGATTCGCATCCCTATCGAGCAATCAAAACAGGTATGTTTACGGCATGTCGTACTGCACCCACGGTAGTGCCCAGGATCAAATCCTTCAAGGTTTTGTGTCCGTGCGAACCCATAACCAAAAAATCGGCCTTGCTTTGTTTTACCAATCGGGGAATAACCTTTTTGGCCGGACCATAACCAATTAAAGCATCGCAACGGTATCCTAAAATACGCAACTGTTCCACATACAATTCCATGTTGTTTGCATCCGAAGCAGATTCATAGTCGTGAATATCATCGCCCATAACCAATGCGCCGGCTGTTTCTACCACATGAATGAGTTTGTAATTGGCTGCTTTACCGCCTACATGCAGCGCATGTTGCAGGGTTTTTTCATCGGCATCGGAAAAGTCGAGTGCGACGGCTATTTCCCGATAGGTGAATTTTTCCAGTTCGGAAATGGCATTGAATACCCCGTGCGGGGTTTTGGTGCGGGTTTGAGGCAGGCGAACCAGCATGGGGCGCAATGTAATATACAGCAGTACCAGGGCAGACAAAACCAGCAAGGGGATGACCAGCCATTCCACCACGGTTTTTGTGGCCCCGCCCGTTTCAAGCCAGCCCTGCACCTGCTGCAGTACCAGGTTTACATTCAGTCCGATGATGATTACGGCGCTGGTCCAACCGGCTAATTTTGCCCAAAAACCAATGGCAAAATCGCCCATTCTCGATGCATCGCCCACATAATGCAACAAGGGAATAATGGCAAAACCCAGTTGCATGCTCAAAATTACCTGGCTCAGTACCAGCATATCGCCGGTAGATTGCTCCCCGGCAATTTGAATCACCAGCAGGGCCGGTACTACTGCCAACAGCCGGGTGATCAGGCGCCGCAACCAGGGGGCTATTCGAATGTGTAAATACCCTTCCATCACAATCTGGCCTGCCAAAGTACCGGTAATGGTGCTGCTTTGACCAGCGGCGATCAGCGCAATGGCAAACAAAGTGGGTGCGTAACTTTTGCCCAGCAAAGGCGCCAGCAACTGGTGTGCATCCTGAATTTCAGAAACCCCGTGATAGCCATTTTTGTAAAAAACGGCGGCAGCCAGAATCAAAATGGCCGCATTTACAAACAAAGCCAGGTTGAGCGCAATGGCCGAATCGATGATGTTGTATCGAATGGCCCTGCGAATGCCCTGTGGGCTGCGGTCTATTTTGCGCGATTGTACCAGCGCCGAATGCAGATACAGGTTGTGGGGCATTACCGTGGCTCCAATGATCCCGATGGCAATAAACAAGGCCTCCCCATTGGGTATAGAGGGCGCCAGGCCGCCTGCTATTCCGCCCAATTCC
>JAGWYI010000688.1 GCA_018969455.1 Bacteroidota bacterium
CAATACCATGGCTGGGGAAAAACCCGCAATTTCTTTGAGGGATGGTATTTCAAACTCGTAAATGCCGATGAATCTGAGGCGCTTGCTTTTATCCCGGGTATTTCCATGAAGGCCAACGGGGAAAAACATGCCTTTATCCAAGTAATGGACGGCGCCCGACGCCATTCCGAATATCACCAATTCCATGTTGGTGAATTCCGCCCGGAAAGCCGGAGGTTTCACCTTAACTTGGGCCAAAATGCCTTTTCAGCATCAGAAATTAGATTACAACTACCTGAAATTCAAGGATCTGTACAGTTTAGCAACTTGCAAACCTGGCCCAAAATGTTCGGCGCGCCAGGAATCATGGGTTGGTTCTCCTTTGTACCTTTCATGGAGTGCTTTCACGGAATTGTGAGTTTAAACCACGAGCTGCAAGGACAATTAAGCTACAAAAATCAACAGATTCGGTTTGACGGTGGAAAAGGATACATCGAAAAAGACTGGGGACGCTCCTTTCCCCGTGCATACGTTTGGTTACAAAGCAATCATTTCGACACCAGCGCCCAGGCCTCGCTCATCGCCTCTGTGGCGCATATACCCTGGCTTAAAGATCATTTTATCGGGTACATCAGCGGCTTTTGGCTGGAAGGCCGCCTTTTTCGCTTCGCAACCTACACCGGGGCCAAAAAATACTTATCCATTCAAAATCAATCCCTTGAATTGATTTTTAAAAGCGCAACCCAGGAAATCCGGATTCGTGCACAACAGGCCCCCGGCGTGACACTTATTTCGCCCATTTCCGGCGAAATGGTCGGAAAAATCAACGAAAGCCTCAAGGCAACTCTGGAAGTGGAATTATTCGAACGTGGCCGTCGAATATTTGAAGGTCGCAGTAAAACAACCGGACTGGAACTAGCCGGCGACCTGGATGTACTTGTAAATTCCTAAATCCTGAAACTTTTTCATGCGCTCATTGCTGGGCCTTTTGGATCATTTTGGTATGCGGAATACCATCTTCCAAATAAGATTCACCCGTAGATTCAAAACCAAATGATTCATAAAAGGCCAACAAATAACTTTGGGCGCCAATTTTAATGTCTTGGTTACCAAATAAATGACGCACCATTTCCACGCTTTTCTTCATCAATATCCGACCTACACCCTGCCCGCGAACCATTGGCGCACTAACCACCCGCCCGATCGACAAATAAGCAGGATACGAAACCCCTTCCGGGATAAGCCGGCTATATGCCACCAAATGCCCCATCTCGTCTCGAACCATTAAATGCCAGGCGTGATAATCCACGCCATCCGGATCCAGATAGGGACAATTTTGCTCTACGACAAAAACTGTTTGTCGGAGTTGCATAATTTCATACAATTCAACCACACGCAGGGATGCAAAGGGCAAACAAGTATAAGAAAACTTCATGTTATTTTAAAATTAAACACCTTGAAACCAACCTTTCAAACCTTCAAACGTTTAAAGGGCAAGAAAATTCAAAACTAAAACCATGCAAAAAGTTTTCATCCTTTCCCTTTTTTCGCTTTTCCTGGGCCTTTGCCCCGCTTTTTCTCAAATTAAAACACCCGCTCCAAGTCCAAGCGGCAAAATCTCCCAAGAAGTCGGACTGATTAAAATTGACATTGATTACTCCCGTCCAAGTGCAAAAGGCCGCAAAATTTTTGGAGATCTGGTCCCATTCGGCGAAATGTGGCGTACCGGTGCTAATGCCTCAACCAAGATTACTTTCTCCGACAAAGTTAAAGTAAACGGCGTGGATTTGCCCACAGGTACTTATGCCTTGTATACCATTCCCGGTGAAAAAGAATGGACCATCATTTTCTATAAAAATACCAGTTTCTGGGGCACTCCAGGCAAAGATTACAACGAAAATGATGTGGCAGTCAAATTCGCTGTTAAGCCCGTGACACTCAAAGAAGCTGTGGAAACCCTCACCTTCAACATCAGCAACCTGAAAAACAGCAGCGCAGACATTGAATTGTGCTGGGATATGACCAAAATCGTTATTCCTGTAGCACTCGAAACCGATGCAAAGGTAATGGCTGATATTAAAGCCCAGATGGATGGACCATCGGCCAATGTGTATTACCAAAGCGCCCGCTATTACCTGGAAGAGAAAAAAGACATGAACC
>JAGWYI010000689.1 GCA_018969455.1 Bacteroidota bacterium
GGCCAATGTGTATTACCAAAGCGCCCGCTATTATCTGGAAGAGAAAAAAGACATGAACCTTGCGCTGGCCTGGATCCAAATGGCGCTCGATAAAGGCGGAGAAAAATTTTATATGGTACGCACCAAAGCGCTTATCCTGGCCGAACTTGGCCGTTTTAAAGACGCCATTGCCTCCGCCGAACGCAGCACCGAACTGGCCAAACAAGAAAACAATACCGATTACCCGCGCATGAATGAAAAATCCATCGCGGAATGGAAAAAGAAAATGTAATTCCGCTTTTTCCAAAGAAGGTGTCGGTATTTATGCCGACGCCTTCTTTTTTCCGCCATTCAGGCAATTCGATATTGTATTTTGTAAAAAGCAATGATTTTCAAATATTCGGATCAAAAACCACACCCATACCACCCAGGTAAAGTATTCATTAGCGACTTTCCGGCAAATTCAGCCCAAATACAATTCGGGTTCCCTTATCCGGGAAACTGATGATTTCCATTTCCCCGCCTATATCCTGCGCTCGTTTTTCCAAATTATACAAACCGTGTCCGCGCTGAATGCTTGCCATATCAAATCCGACCCCGTCATCGGCAATCTCGAGCATCATTTTACCCTCAAATACCCCCAATTTGATGTGAATATGCGTGCAATGGCTGTGTTTGAGGACGTTATTTACCGCTTCCTTAAAAATCAGGTATATGTTTCGCCGAGCTTCCAACGCCAAATCGAGTGCCGGCAAATTCCTGCTGATGTCTAAAGCATAGGCAATATCATGCGCCTCCAGGGTGCGTACCGCATAATCCCGAATTCGGTCGGCAACGTCGTTGAGGTAATCGCTGTGCGGATTGATGGCCCATATGATATCGCTCAAACTTTCCAGGGTTGATTGGGCATTTTGGGTAATTTGCTGAAGTAAAGGCAGTATTTTTCCTTGCCTTTCATCAACCTGTCTGCTCGCTACCTGACTTAAAATGCGAATGCCCGACATACTGGCCGCTACATCATCGTGCAAATCGCGGGCAATCCGGTCTTTTACCCGTTGTTCTGCCGCCTGAACCGCAATCTGCTTTTCTTGCGCCTCCACGGCGATGCGTAATTTTAAAAAATCCCGATCAATTTCAACCAGGCGAAACCAGCGAATAAATGCAAGAGCAATCACCAAAACCTCTACGATAAAGCCAATTACAACCAAAAACTGAATTAATGGATAGGTGGAAATCAAACTCAAATTTCGCAAGGAAATGATGGTAAATGCAAAAGCCAATGGAACGGAACCCAATACCATAATACGTGCTTGAGGGCTCTTTTTAAACAGTAAAATACTTATAAAAAGCGCTGTACCTATAAAAATTAAATTAAATACATTGGCCGTTTGAAATACAACCCGAAGAATTCCGGTTTGGTTCAAATGCACCAAAACCCACACCAAAATGGAGCACGCCAAGGCCAGCCAGGCATATATCCCAAACAGTTTGTCTAACCTGGGAAAATGCTCCCATACCCGTAAAAAACGACGAAAAAATGCAGAATAAGTCGCGGCTATCAGGATGGTCGTACAGTAGCGCTGAAAAACCGGTATGAGTTCAAAGTCGGAAGAATTATAATAAGCTTCGCGCATTAAAATAGTAACAATATAGGCCATATACAATACATAAAGCATTGATTTATAATAATAAATTAACATCATACTGAATATCAGCGCCAAAAACATAATGCCCAGAAATACACCGTACACCACACTGGATTGTCGGCTGTACACGGCATAGTTTTCGGGAGTATGCAAGCTCAAGGTCAGATGCATTGAACCGAATTCATTTCGGCATTTTGCCCAAAATTCATTTATTCCAGGTTGTAAGGTGACGGCAAAATAATATCCATTGATGAGCAAAAACCGGTCATCATCATACAAATGACCTACTTCTCCAATTTCCTGCAATCCTCCAGTTTGGGAGTTTTGCCACAACTTAAATTCGTCGAAGTTTTTTCGATTGAGCCGCAGAATCAGGTTGACCGGTTTAGACTGCTTGTTGTAAAACCGAAAACGCAGCCACCATCGGGAGTCATCGTACCCAAAAGCCATGTGCGGGCTGTTTTCAGGCTCAAACAAATCCTGATAAGGGCGCTCCCGTACGGTATAAATGT
>JAGWYI010000690.1 GCA_018969455.1 Bacteroidota bacterium
ATGGATAAATGGCATACAGAGGGTTAAACTTATTTTAAAAAGCCTTCTGAACAAACACCAGTCTTTTGTTTTTAGGTTTATAGTAAAGTACTTTTGTTTTTGGTCTGAACCGTGACCTGGTTTTCAGGTGCGGTTGCTTAGCCTCCTTCTTAACCTGAACCGATTGACATGCGCAATATTTTGGTGATGATTTGTGTTTTGTGCTGCTCCAGTCTGATTCTGGGCCAGTCCTCTTCGCGTACCAGTGCAGGTTTGATGCAATCCGGCAGCCGGTCGTCTGCCAATTCGGGCAGCCCCCGCAGTTCTGGTAACAACAGCGCGGTGCGACCGCCAAACCCCGCCATGGGTGGCTCCAATCGGGACGCCGCCCCACCCCATAGCACTTATATGCCCCGGATGTACCCGGGAAACAGGCCTGCCTACAGTCGAAACACCAAAGCCGCCACTCAGAATGGCAAAAAAGCCCCTGCTCTGGACAAACCTGCCGGTAAAATCAACTGGATGACCATTGAAGAAGCACTTGAAAAAAGCAAGACAGAAAAAAGGAAAATATTCATCGATGTGTACACCAACTGGTGCGGCTGGTGCAAACACATGGATTCAACTACCTTTATCGATCCTGCTGTGGCAGCTTATATGAATGCCCACTTTTACCCGGTAAAATTCAATGCCGAACAAAATGAAGATGTGGTGTTTAAAAATAAAACATACCGGTTTAAACGCGAAAACGGGCGAAACTGCCATGAACTGGCCGCTGAATGGCTCAACAACCGCCTCAGCTTCCCAACCGCCGTTTTCCTGGATGAAAACCAAAACCTCATCCAGCCCCTTGCCGGTTACCTGGAATCGCGCAAACTGGAAGCCATCTTGAATTACTTCGGAACCGACAGCCATCGAACAACCCCCTGGGAAACTTACGAACGAAAATTCACCAGCGCCCAAAACGGAGGCAAATAGTCCGCTGTATCCTATGCCTGGAAATACTTTTGGCTCGCTTTTTCGTGTCACCACTTTCGGAGAATCCCACGGCCCAGCCCTAGGGTGTATTCTCGACGGCTGCCCACCAAACATACCCCTAGAACCAAATGATATTCAACAGGAATTGGACCGTCGGAAGCCCGGACAAAGCGCCATTGTGACTCAACGAAAAGAAAAAGATGCCGTGCAGATTCTGAGCGGCGTGTTTGAAGGAAAAACAACCGGCAGCCCCATTACCTTACTCATTCCCAATGAAGACCAAAAACCGAAAGATTACGATCACCTCGAACATGCATTCCGCCCAAGTCATGCCGATTATACCTGGCAGGTAAAATATGGTCGAAGAGACCATCGCGGTGGCGGGCGCGCGAGCGCGCGCGAAACCGCTGCCCGCGTGGCCGCAGGCGCCATTGCCAAAAAATTGCTTTCCTCACAAAATATTCATATTCAAGCATTTGTAAGCCAAGTGGGCCACTTATCCCTTACGCAGGCCTACCACCAACTCGATCTGTCAAGCACCGAATCCAATGAAGTTCGATGCCCCGACCCCATCCTGGCCGCCCAAATGATTGATCTGATTAAAACCGTTCGAAAGGAAGGCGATACTGTGGGCGGAATTGTGGCAGCGGTAATTAAAGGCTGTCCGCCTGGACTCGGTGAACCGGTTTTTGACAAACTGCACGCCGATCTTGGAAAAGCCATGTTGAGCATCAACGCCGCAAAAGGATTTGAATACGGCAGCGGATTTGAAGGGGTAGCCATGCGGGGCTCCCAACACAATGATCGTTTTTTGCCCGGTAATTTGCCCATCCAAACGCAAACCAACCACGACGGCGGGATTCAGGGCGGAATTTCCAATGGAATGGACATTTATTTCCGGGTGGCGTTTAAACCGGTAGCAACCCTGCTCCGCCCCCAGGAAAGCGTTGATGCACAAGGAAATCGGGTAATTGTTCCGGGCAAGGGGCGCCACGATCCATGCGTTGTACCCCGCGCCGTACCCATTGTAGAAGCAATGGCTGCCCTGGTTTTGGCCGATCATTGGTTGCGATTGCGTACATTGGGCTGATTTTTTATGCGCTATCCTGTCCGATTATGCTCAACTACATTCAACGCCTTTATGCAACCTGGCATCCCGACCAATACCATGGCTGGGGAA
>JAGWYI010000691.1 GCA_018969455.1 Bacteroidota bacterium
TTGTTAAAATAGACTTCATTCGATGAAAAAGCGCAAATTAGGCATCAGTAAGCTCGAAGTATCGGCCCTTGGATTGGGCTGCATGGGCATGAGCTTTGCGTACGGCCCGCCGCCCGACAAACAGGAAATGATTGCCCTTTTGCACGAAGCGGTAGCGCAAGGCATTACTTTTTTTGATACGGCGGAGGTGTATGGGCCATTTACCAATGAAACACTCCTGGGGGAAGCGCTTGCACCATTTAAAGGGAAAGTGGCAATTGCCACTAAATTCGGGTTCAAATTAGATCCCCAAACGGGCGCTCAGTCTGGACTGAACAGCAGGCCAGAACACATCAAAGCCGTAGCGGAAGCTTCCCTGAAGCGCCTGAAGGTAGAAGTGATCGACCTGTTTTACCAACACCGCGTAGATCCCGAAGTCCCCATCGAGGAAGTCGCGGGCGCTGTGCAAGACCTGATCAAGGAAGGTAAAGTTTTATATTTTGGTTTATCTGAAGCGGGCGTTCAAACCATTCGCAGGGCCCACGCGGTGCAGCCGGTAACAGCCTTGCAAAGCGAATATTCCTTGTGGACGCGCGGTCCGGAAGCTGAAATATTGCCTGTATTGGAGGAGCTGGGCATTGGTTTTGTGCCATTTAGCCCACTGGGGAGAGGATTTTTAACCGGTAAAATGCAGGCTGATACGCAATTCAGTGCGGGGGATATGCGCAATACTTTGCCGCGTTTTACTCCGGAAGCGCTCTCGGCCAATCAGGCGCTGGTGGATGTTTTGCAACATGTGGCAATGCAAAAAGAGGCTACTTCGGCCCAAATTGCCCTGGCCTGGCTATTGGCCCAAAAACCGTGGATCGTTCCGATTCCGGGAACAACAAAATCACACCGATTGCGCGAAAACAACCAGGCCGTAGAACTGGAGTTGAGTGCTGTCGAATTGCAGGAAATAGAAAACCTGGCTACGCAGGTAAGTGTATTGGGCGCCCGTTATCCGGAGCATGTGGAGCGGATGACGGGATTGTAGTTTTTAAGGTGTTTTACAGGCTCTAAAACAAATGGTTATGCAATTTAAAGTAAATTTTAACACTGTTGTAAAAATCGTTGGTTGAAGCATTGCCAAGATAACTTAATAGAAACGCTTAATCAAAATAAATAATGCCATAAATTAAAAACATTTTGTGTTTTAAATATTCGGTTTTATCTTTGCGATCCTAACAAATTGTGTTTATGCTTGAAGGTGAAAATACGAATAGGAAAGATCATGAACCGCATGACGCGGTATTCAAAGCCTTTTTCAGTGATGCCATTATTGCCCGAAACTACTTACTGCATTACACTGCCGAAGCGCTATATGGGCAAATTGATTTCAGTTTTTTTCAGAAAATCGATACCGCATTTGTTAGCAGCCGGTTCGGGATTTCTTACAGCGATGTTTTATATGCATCCCGATTATTAAATGGTACGCCTGCGAGATTGCTTTTTCTGTTAGAGCATAAAAGTTACGTGCCTGCATTGCCGATTCACCTGCAATTACTGGATTATTTTTTGCAAATCTGGGAAGATGACCTAAAAAATGAACGCCGACTTTCTTTAATCATTCCGATAGTGGTGTATCATGGGGCTCAGAAATGGCAGAATAGAACATTTTCCGATTATTTCATAGGCTTACCGAAAGACTGGGAGGCCTTTATTCCAAATTTTTATTACTGGCTTACAGATTTGCGTAAAATTCCTTCAGCGGAAATTGAAGAAAAAGTGTCGTCAGAATATGTGAAAAATCTCTTTTTGGCGTTAAAATTTGCGCGAAATAAAACAGGCATCCTTGAAAACTGGCACAATATCCTTACTTTTGGGAAGCCTTTCTATCGAAATACTCGGGAAGGCATTCTGCTTCAAACGTTAACGCTGTACATCTTAAACTTTTACAATATGACAGAGTCTCAAGTGAAAGATCTTAACCAGCAATTACCACCCGCAGAGCGTGATTGGATTGACGCTATCCCTGAAATTTTTGGTCGGAAGTGGAAAGAAAAGGGGCTGAAAGAAGGTAGAAAAGAAGGGATAAAACAAGGTAAAATTGAAGGTAAAATTGAAGGTAAAATTGAAGGTAAAATTGAAGGTAAAATTGAAGGTAAAATTGAAGG
>JAGWYI010000692.1 GCA_018969455.1 Bacteroidota bacterium
AACAGCCAGTTCAATTGCTGGTCTGTTAGCAGCCTTTTTAAGGCCGTAGATGGAATATTTCCGACCGTTTTAATCGACACTTGCTGTGTTTGAACCACATTTCTTTAACCAAATCAATTTTCAGTATGAAGCGACTTCTATTTACCCTGTTTGGGGTATTAGCAATCATTGGCGTAAGCCTGGCACAACGCACCGTGACCGGTATTGTTAGCGGCGATGATGGCGATGTACTTGTTGGCGCAAGCGTTAGCGTAAAAGGTACAAGCATTGGTACACGTACCGGACTCGATGGCAAGTATAGCCTGAATGTTCCAGC
This sequence comes from Bacteroidota bacterium, assembly GCA_018969455.1. GTDB lineage: Bacteria > Bacteroidota > Bacteroidia > Chitinophagales > Saprospiraceae > M3007. The sequence goes on from JAGWYI010000692.1 coordinate 317, forward strand.
CGGAAACGATGTGCTTCTTTTCAATTACACCGGTTTTAAGTCACAGGAAATCACAATTGGCGCATCCAATAGCATCGATGCGGTTTTGGTTTCCGGGGTTCAACTGTCTGAAACGGTGGTTACCGCACTGGGTATAACCCGCTCGGAAAAAGCGTTGGGCTATTCCTTACAGTCGGTAAAAGGCGAAGACCTTACCCGTGCCCGAACCACCAATGTGGTTTCGTCTTTGGTAGGCAAGATTGCCGGGGCTCAAATAACCACCAGCAGCAACCTGGGTGGTTCTTCCCGAATCATTTTACGTGGAGCGCGCGCCATCCAGGGCAACAATCAGCCCCTTTTTGTGGTAGATGGCGTTCCGATTGACAACTCCAACTTTACAACTGCCGATCAAGCCCGCGGTGCTTATGGCTACGATTACGGCAACGCAGCGCAAGACATCAATCCGGATGATGTAGAATCTGTTTCGGTCTTGAAAGGCGCTACCGCCGCTGCTTTGTACGGATCCCGTGCAGCCAATGGCGTAATTGTAATTACCACCAAAAAAGGCAATACCAACAAAAAGAAGCCATTGGGCGTGACATTCAGCACCGACAATGTGTTTAATAACATTGCCTTTTTGCCCAATTACCAAAACCAATACGGCGGCGGCCCAGATGCCAACAACATCCGCCCACGTGGATACAACGACAATTCCGGCTATTACAAAACGTCGTATACCGATCCGGATGGCAACACGTATCAATCTTTCGACCTCGTACCCGATTATTCCTACGATGGATCTTGGGGGCCAGCATTCAGCAGCAATTCTAAAGGATACCTGGACAATTTTACCGCTGCCAATGGCGGCAGCTTTGGTGATCTCTCCCAATATGCAGGCCAGCCTATCATGTACCGTCCCTGGAACAGCTGGGACAGCTACGATACCGAGCACTATGGTAAATCAACAGCCTGGGCGCCGCAACCCAATAACATTAAAGATTATTACGAGCAAGGATTCCTGACCAACAACAACTTGTCTTTCAGCGGCGGCAACGAGAAGAGCTATTTCCGCGCTTCTTACACCAATATGTACCAGAAAGGCAATATGCCCAACTCCAATCTGAAGCGCAATACCTTCAGCATCAATTCGGGTATTCAGGCAGCCCCACGCGTAAACATTTCTACGAGTTTCAATTATGTTCAAAACAAAGGGTTTGGTCGCGGTGCAACCGGATACAATGGCACTGGCTCCAACTTTAACCAATGGTTCCAACGCCAATTGAACATGCGTGAAATGAAGAGCTACGTCAATCCAAGCGACCCAACACTCCAACGTTCCTGGAACCGTACCAGTGCAGATGAGGCATCTCCACTCTACTGGGACAATCCATATTGGGTTGCTTACAATCGGCCGGAAAACGACCAACGCGATCGTATTTTTGGCAATGCAACCCTCAGCTTGAAACTGACAGACTGGTTGACCTTAACCGGCCGGGCTATGACCGATCTTTATTCTGAAATCCGGGAGGAAAAAATCGCGGTGGGCAGTGTAGATTTGTCAAAATACAGCAAAGACATCTACAATGTAAATGAAAACAACTTCGACCTGATTTTGCGTGCCAACAAACAAATTGGCAGCAAATTCACGGTGGAAGCCTTCGTTGGCGGCAACCGTCTTGATCGGAAGTACCGCCGGAACTTCAACAGCACACAAGGAGGCCTTGGCACACCCGGGTTTTATAATCTTTCAAACTCCATCAGCAACCTGGCAGTAACCGACTACACCGAACGCAAACGCATCAACTCGGTATTTGGTTCGGCTTCTTTTGGCTACAACAGC
>JAGWYI010000693.1 GCA_018969455.1 Bacteroidota bacterium
TCTTAATAAGTTTGCGCTCTCAAACAAAAAGACGCAAGCTTATGCATCACACACTTACTTTTCGCAATTTGATGTTCGTCCTGTTGCTAATTGGTATAAATAGCGCCTGCAACGACGAAAAAACGACTGGCACCGACTTTGACCGGGCTGGTATGCTGACCACTTACGCGGATCAGTTGATCATTCCTGCTTTTACCGATTTGCAGTTGAAAGTGACCGCTTTACAAACAAGTTGGGCAAGTTTTGAAAGCAACCTGGATACTTCCGCCCTCAAACAGGTTCAAAATGCCTGGGAAGCGGCTTTTTTAAGTTGGCAACACGCGAACGCGTACAATTTTGGTCCGGCGGGTGAAGCGGGTTTAAACAAAAGTCTGGTAGAAGAAATTGGTGTTTTCCCAAGCAATGTCACCCAAATCGAGGATTACATTTCTGCCCAGGATTTTACCTTGAACAATGCAAACCGGGATACGCGGGGATTTCTGGCATTGGACTATCTCTTGTATTTTAAGTCGGATAAATTGCGCAATGATGCTGCCCGCAGGGCGTACACCGGGGCGGTTATCCAACATTTAAAGCAGCGCATCGACCAAGTGGTAAGCGGCTGGAGTACGTATCGGGCCACCTTTCTGGCCTCTACCGGCACGGAGGCGGGCGGCTCTACTTCCTTGTTATACAATGCGTTTGTCCAAAGTTATGAAAGTATCAAAAACTATAAAGTGGGCTTGCCGGCGGGAAAACGCCCGGGTCAAACCGCGCCCGAACCGACTTTGGTGGAGGCCTATTATTCGGGTTTGTCCTTCAAAGCCTTGCAGGCGCACCTGGAGACAATCAACGCAATTTACAATGGCCAGACAGGCACCAGCGTGGTGCATCCTGGATTTAAGTCTTACGTAAACAGCGTAGTGGGCGGTCCGACTTTGGTGGCAGCCACGGAAGCGCAATGGTTGCAAGTAAAAGTTGCTTTATCGCTGGTTCCGAACAAGCCAGTGCTTTCTGAACTCATGGCTGCAGGGGATACCAATGTGGATGCTTTGCACACGGAATTGCAAAAACAGACGCGGTTTTTCAAGAGTGATATGTCGTCGTTGTTGGGTATTGCCATTACGTTTAGCAGCGGGGACGGGGACTAGTAGTCGCAGCCCTTGCGGCTGCCTTTATTAGGAATGGGGGCGGCAGCGAGGGATGTTTTTTTCGTATTTAAAAATCAATTTTTCATGAAACATACCATTTTTTTCCAATTATTACTCATTGGTTTACTGGCCCTTGGATTTATAGCCTGTAAAAAAGATGAACCAACGACCACACCCCAAAAAGCCGTGCTGGAAAACTATGTGCGCATCGTTTATGCGAATTACGAAGACAATTACAACACGGCGAAGTTGCTGAAAGCGCAGATTGACTTGTTTGTGGCCAATCCGAGTGCTGCAGGATTGGAGGCGTGCAAACAAGCCTGGTTGAAAGCACGGGAGCCTTACGGGCAAAGCGAGGCGTTTCGCTTTTATGGCGGGCCGATTGACAAAAAAGATGGCCCAGAGGGCTTGATGAATGCCTGGCCGATTGACGAAAACTTCATTGATTATGTGCAGGGCGGGCTGGATGCCGGTTTGATCAACAATGTGGTGCAGTATCCGAACCTTACCAAGCAGTTGTTACGCGATTTGAATGAAAGTTTTTCTGAAAAATCCATTTTTACCGGGTATCACGCCATTGAGTTTTTGCTTTGGGGCCAGGATTTGAGCGCTACAGGGCCAGGTGCACGTCCGTATACCGACTTTGTAACGGGTCCGGGAGGTACGGCCACCAATCAGGCGCGGCGGGGGCAGTATTTGCAGCTATTGGGCGAATTGTTGCTGGATAACCTGGCGGAGATTCGCGATGCCTGGGCGCCTGGCAGTGCGTATCGAACCGAATTTCTGGAAAATACGGCGGTAGAAGTGGCTTTGGGTCGCTTGTTTACCTCCTTAGGCGCTTTGAGCAAGGGTGAGTTATCGGGTGAGCGCATGTTTGTGGCGATTGATACAAAAGATCAGGAAAACGAGCATTCTTGCTTTTCTGACAATACAATCAATGATATCAAGGCCAATTTTCAGGGATTGAAAAACGTGTATTTCGGCACTTATACCCGCAC
>JAGWYI010000048.1 GCA_018969455.1 Bacteroidota bacterium
GCGCTGCTGGTGGGAATTATTTCTCCCGATTCAAACGAAACCAAAGCAAATGAATACCTCGACGAACTGGATTTTTTGGCCAATACTGCCGGAGCACAAACCGTAAAACGGTTTACTCAACGACTTCAACACCCCGATCATCGTACTTTTATCGGAAGCGGGAAAGTCATCGAAATTCAAAAATACCTTGAACGACATCAGGAAGTTACTTTGGTGATTTTTGACGACGACCTCACCGGCAAACAAACCAATAACCTGGAAGAAGCCCTGAAGGTCAAAATTCTGGACCGCTCAACCCTGATTCTTGATATTTTCGCCAACCGCGCACAAACTGCCCAAGCCAAGGCACAGGTAGAACTCGCTCAAATGAAATACCTTTTACCCCGACTTCGAGGACTGTGGACGCACCTGGAACGACAACGCGGGGGCATCGGTATGCGCGGCCCCGGTGAAACCCAAATTGAAACCGACCGCCGTTTGGTTCAATACCGCATTAAAGCCCTGGAAGAAAAATTGCGCGACATCGACCGTCAGGCTCAAACACAACGAAAAACACGGGGCGAACTCATCCGAGTGGCGCTCGTAGGATATACCAATGTGGGCAAAAGTACCCTCATGAACCTGCTCTCCAAATCGGAAGTACTGGCGGAAAACAAACTCTTCGCAACCCTCGATACCACGGTGCGCAAAGTGGTATTCGGACAAATGCCTTTTCTGCTCTCTGATACTGTTGGTTTTATACGAAAACTGCCGCATCATCTCGTAGAAAGCTTCAAAAGCACCCTCGATGAAGTACGCGAATGCGATATTTTATTGCACGTCGTGGATGTGGCACACCCGCAATTTGAAGACCATATCAAAACGGTTCGTCAAACCCTGGAAGAATTAGGCGTTGCCGAAAAACCAACCTTGCTCATTTGCAACAAAATTGACCTGTACCGAGCGCGTTGCCTGGACGATCTGATCGATGCAGAAACAAGAAAAGACATCGAACGTGAACTTTCCGAACGATTGATGCACCACTACGGCGAAAATTTGATGATCTCTGCCCATTCCAAGGAAGGAATTGATACCCTGAAAGACCGACTCGGACAATTAATCAAGGAATCTTATGTTGTGCGCTACCCGCATCAGGTGCGCAGCTGGTAAAATTCCCTATCTTTGTACCTGCAACCCGCTTGACTGGCCATTTATTTGCTTTAAAGCAAATAAGTTCATATCCTTTTAAATGGCCCGAACCGGCGTTTTTTTGTATAATCTTAACCTTAATCCATGCCCAATCGAGAAAACAACCGCAATTCCTCCTTGCCCAATTACCCAACAAAACCACTGCGTTGGCGCTACCTTGAAACAGATCCCCAAACCATCGCTCAACTGCAAGCCGAAATTGGCCTGGATCCGGTTTTTTGCCAATTGCTCGTGCAACGCGGTATCTTCCATAAAAATGATGCCGTTCTCTTCTTTCGACCCGATCTCACCCACCTGCACGACCCCTTCCAGATGCGCGACATGGATGCCGCCGTGCAACGACTTGAAATGGCCATCGAAAAGCACGAACGCATCCTCCTGTATGGTGATTATGATGTAGACGGTACCACAAGCGTAGCGCTGATGTATGCATTTTTATCCAGCTTTTACCACAACATCGATTATTACCTGCCCGACCGCGAAAAAGAAGGATACGGCGTAAGCATGGAGGGAATCGCCTACGCGCAAGCCCAAAATTGCAAACTGCTGATTGCCATGGACTGCGGCATTAAAGCCCATGCGGCCGTTGAGCAGGCAAAGACCTGTAATGTGGATGTAATCATATGCGACCATCACCTGCCCGAGGGCGCGCTTCCTAATGCCCTGGCTATACTCGATCCCAAACGGTCAGACTGCAATTACCCCTACAAAGATTTGAGCGGCTGTGGCATTGCCTTCAAACTCGCCCAGGCTTTTGCCCAAAAAAAACAAATCCCAAGCGAAAAACTCGAAAACTTGCTCGACCTGGCAGCAATTAGCATCGCCTGCGACATTGTGCCCATTACAGGTGAAAACCGCGTGATCGCCAGCCTCGGGTTGAAACGCCTGAACCAAAACCCCCGAACAGGGCTTTGGGCGCTCATTCAACGCCTCAACAAAGCACACCCGCTTCATGTAAGTGATTTGGTATTCGGATTGGGACCAATGATCAATTCTGCCGGACGATTGGGTGATGCCCGGGATGCCGTACGGCTTATGCTTGCTACCGAACGCAACAGCGCCCTCGATATGGCCGGAAAACTGGTTCACCGAAACCGCCAACGCCGAACCGTTGATTATGCCACCGCCGCTGAGGCACGACAAATTTTTACCAACCAGCCCAACTGGCAACACTTAAAAAGCATCGTGCTTTTCCAACCCGATTGGCATAAAGGGATTATTGGAATCGCTGCCAGCCGATTGGCCGAAGAATTTCACCGACCCAGTGTGGTGCTCACCTTAAGCAATCAGCGGGCTGTGGGGTCGGCACGGTCGGTTCCCGGTTTCGACCTCTACGCTGCCTTACAGGATTGCCAAGATCTTTTTTTCTCTTTCGGTGGCCATGCTTTTGCTGCAGGTATGCAAATGCCCGCCGAAAATGTGCCTGAATTTACCAAACGTTTCGAAAAACTGGTACATCAACGCCTGAAACCGGAAGACGAACTCCCGCTGCTCGAAATTACAGCAGAATGCGCGCTCGCCTCCCTCAATTACCGATTCTGGAAAACCCTCTCCCGCTTCGAACCCTTCGGACCACACAACAGAAATCCGGTTTTTTGGGCAAAAAATGTAGTAGATACCGGTAAAAGCAAATTACTTGACAACAACCACGTCCGTTTTCATATCCGACAAGCCGATGGGACCAGCATGTCCTTTAGCGGCATCGGATACGGATTGGGCGCCCGGTTTCAGGAATTACGGCATTCCGTGTTCGACATCGCCTACAACCTGCGCGAAGAAAACTGGAACGGCCAACGATTTTTGGCATTAACCGTAAAAGACCTCCTCCCAAGTGGCGTGTTTTCCCCTTCCAGACCCTTAAAATCGGAATCCAATGCTGCCATAAACCCGCCATAAAGCATCGTTATTTGCCTTGGCAACGTTTAGTATAACCGGGCCAATAATTGTTTGCCAGCCCAGGGAGATGCCTACACTTTGGTTTATATCGTTAAAAAGATCAATAATCGGCGTTTTCCCTTGAATATTGAGCCCAGTTCCGCTCATAATTCCGTATTGCGGGATAATTTGAAAATTGCCTGGCAGCAAAATTGGAAAACCCAATTGTATGCTGGAAAATGCCGATTGCAAGGTGTAACCCTCCCGGTTACCCACAAAAGGTACAAAGGCCCAATCGTTTCGGTCATCAAAACCACCCAGAAAAAAACGATCGGTTACATCCAGCTGCGCCTCTTGTTTTTGGTTGGTTATGCGAGCGCCCATGGAAAACTTGGGATAAATACGCATAAAACGGTTGATTTTATATACCGATTCCCATCTAAACAACATTTTGACATAGGGCTTCACCGCATCGTTTCGTTCGATAACCCCAATTCGGCGATTGTTGGTTACAATTTCATTCCCAAAAAATACCGAAGTGCCCAGGCTTACCCGCGCCCTTGCACTCATGCGCATACCACGCGAAGGCAGGTTCGGATGATCCAGGGTGTTTTGAATGTATTGAAATTCAAGCCCGGGCACACTGAAACGCACCTGGGTAACGCCAATGAGGGTATCCCCATCTACAAATGGCGTCGAGCGGTCACTGATGCGTATTACCGGCCGGTAAGAGGCGTTTTCTACTCCAAAGGCCAGGCCCATTTGCGCCGACCTCGACAGATTGCGGTGAATGCCAAAGGCGCTGTGCGTGTATTTGCGCAAAAACTCATCATATACATACTCGCCAATGTAAATGGGCGACCTGACATTTTCAAAATAATTAAAGGCATTGAACCACCATTCCGAATGCTTAAAATGAATTCTGTAATCAACGCGCGTTTTCAAATTATCCCCAACATCCACCCCGATAATGGCTCGCGAGTTGGCTCCAAGCATATCGCGCAAGGTTACGTTGGCCATTACGCTGGAGGAAAGGATGTTGTCGTAATGCAATCCCGCATTGAGTTGAGCACGAGGCTGTGGTAAAGTATTGATTTTTAAAACGGGGGTTCCATTTTCAATCTGCACCAAATCATAGTTTACAATCCTGAACCGCCTGGTTCCATAATATTGATCAACAATGGCACTGGCCTCGGCTGCCGATGGCAATAAATGGCTGTTTCTCTCCCAGATGCTGGTGTCGCGCACAAATCGGTCGCGCGGGCAATACCCCTGGGCATTATGCTGCGCCGCTGCCAAAGCCTGCAATTGTGGCATGATGCTTTGGGTTACCCGATCCCCAACCGCCAAAATTTCTTTTGCCTTTTTAAAATCACCGGCATCCAATCCTGCCGAATTCAGGGCGTCATTGTAATCGGCCAAAATATCGCACATCTGTTTTTGCCAACTGCTTTCCGCCAAACGGTTAAAACTGGCCGATTGATACACAATCCGGATCAGCGAATTCAATTCCTCCTTTTTGTATAATTTGCCGCCAGTATATCCACCAATGAGGTATTCAGCCCCCATATCACACAACACATCTGCCGGAAAATTCTTGAACAACCCGCCATCTACCAACAAATTACCATCCAACTCAATGGGTGCAAAAATGGTGGGAATCGACATGGTGGCACGTAATGCATATGCCAGATTTCCAGCGCTCAAAATCACCGGCCTGCCATTTACTATGTCTCCGCCAATGCATCGAAACGGAATGGGAAACTGATTGAAATCGCGCACATTGGCCACTCGAAAGGTAAGGGTTTGTAAAAGCGCCATCAAAGCATGTCCCTCTACAATGCCAGAAGGCAATTCGAGTTTACGCCCCTTTATGGGTAACTCGACCGGAAATCGGCCGTAAATATCCTTCTCATCGATGTTTACCAAATCCATCGAAACTTTGTTCGAAAGCAATACATCCCAATCCATCGCACGGGCCAAACTGTCCAGCTCTTTGCCCGAATACCCAATGGCATACAACCCTCCCAAAACACCTCCCATGCTGGTACCCGCAATGAAATCAAGGCGTATACCCAATGAATCAATGGCTTTTAACAAGCCAATGTGCGCCAGCCCTTTGGCTCCGCCGCCACTCAAACAAAGCCCTACTTTGGGGTTAACAACCTGGGCATCTGCGGCGCTTTGCAACAGGAGCATCAATCCTAAAACGCCCAAAATGCGGCATCGCTTTAAGTAAAAACAGTATTCGTGCATGATCCTTCTGGTTTTTGTTTTCTCCTTATACCCTAAATGACCCGCTCACAGCAATTTAGGCAGGAAAAATCAGACGAACCTGCCCTTTTTTCAGACCAACGGGAGGATTTTGAAATGATAGGCTTGAAATTACAAAAAATTAAGTTCTTTGCACGTACTTCGCTTACTCGTTCAAATTATGCCTAGAATTTCATCTATCTGGTTCGGACCAGAATTATGCTGGCTGGCTGCTATTGCCTGCGCTGCATGGCTGGCCTATGCCAACAAACCATCGGGTCGATTCGATGGGTGGATCGAAAACTGTGCTTATCTGGCTCCTTTAATTGCATTGGGCACTTTTGCCTTTTTTCTGATGCCCAACGTTCCGCACTCCGCATTGCTGCTCAGAATCTGGATTGCCGCCCTCATTGGCTGTCATTATTTTCTGAATACCGCCTTGCAGGGATACAGCACACAGGGTCCGGGCATTGGAACTGCTTACCTGGTAGGTTTTATTTATGTGTTTGTGGCTTTGCTTATCGGCACCATTTGGGTGCTATATCGAACTTTCACCAACCCAGGCTAAACATATCGAGGCAATTGTCTGCAATCCACGTTGCATAATGAAAATCGGTAATGGACGGATGTTCGGAAAAACGAATCATATGCGGCGTCCGCAACGATTCAGCCACATTTACATGCACCGAAATTTGTGCTTTGTGGCTTCCACCCAATTCCAGCACATTCGGGAATTGAATTAAAATGGTGCGCAAACAATTGGCCGACTTTTTGTATCCGCCTATGTGGTATTCAAAAAAATGGCCGGGTGTATCGGCCGAATCGGCTGTGCCCTCCAACTTGAAAAAGATGTAACCGGTATTCCAGGTCCAAAACATGCCGTTTAAAGGATCTAAGGCGCCCGATTGAACACCACGCCCCTGCCCCAAACTGTCTACGCCCAGCAGAAAACTCAAAGCGGTATACCGCCCGGCTGGTACGGCTTTTAAGGGAAGCACAGGAGCCGCATCCGATTCTACATCAATGAGTTGAAACTCAGGACTTTCGTACCCTGGGCCCGATTCTGCCAACAAGCGAATCCTGCCTATGTAATATTTACACTTGGAAACCCGGTATGCCTCGCCCGCATCGTTCCGATACAACACACTGTCCAGCACAAGGGGCTGCCGATCAACCCAATGCTGAAATTTCAGCGTTACGCGCTCCTCTGTAGCGGTGAAGAAAAGAGACCAAATTTGCCACCAAAGCAAGGCCATTTTATCGTCTTGATTTTACAATTTTTTGCACAACACGTTGATTTTCAGTGCGCAATTCCAGCAAATAGCCTCCATAAGGAAATGCAGAAAAATCGAGCGTGTACTGTATACTGGGTTGCATATCAGGGTACTGAGCAAGCATCCTTCCTGCTTCATCATATAAAAACCCCTGCACGTTATTGGCACTTTCCGGTGTTAGGTAAATGTAGGTATAGCTTCGCACGGGATTGGGCCCCAACTCATACAAGATACCCGCTGCCGGTTCCCGGGTAGCGCTTACCCCATTGTATACAGTGGTAGGTTCAGAAATGGTATTGTGCCCACTGTTGGGTCCTCCTGTATTGCCTGGCTGCACCACCCCGTAATAGGTTCCATACATGGTGTAAGGAAAAATTGGGTTTAAAGCACTATCTATGGTTACAAAATAGGCGTATATGCCATTTGGATATTCCGGGGTTTTACAAAAACGACCATTGTGCTCGTCGAGATCACCCGATCCCTGTACGTACACATAATCCTGTAAAAAACAACCCAAAGGGAACTGAGTACCCACTGCAGGTCCGTTTGACCCTGCCGGACTCCCATTGGGCAAGGTGGTGCGGGTGCTGATGTTGCGCAACTGGTACGACGATCGCATGCGACGTACCGGGCCGGTTCCGTCGGCTTTATCCTGCGCATAGGCGCCATATACCGGGAAACCATCAAAAGCATACCCGATGATGGGCGCATGATGGGTACTGTCTGCAGCATCATACAGGCACACCGGATTTACATGGTGATGGTATTCGCCACCTGGAGCCGGATGTCCGAGACAGTTATCGAAACTCAGGCCCTCCCAATACAAGGCATTTCGTTTCCATACACCCTGGTTGTTGTAACTCATGCCGTCATCGGCATTAAAAATACTTACCCCATTGCTCCATACACCCGTGTGGCCCAGGCCGATTGGGGTGGGTGTTCCGGTATTCTGCTGCGGATTTCGGGTTATTTTATATACAAAATTCTTGTTCACCGGTGTATTCGGGTTCATGTTCCAAGGCCCTATGTCATAACCCGGGATACAACTGCAACTGATGTAAACATTGTTGGTAGCATATTGCACCAATTGAACATTGGAAGGCAAACCATTGTAACCGGTTTCGGTTCCACTGTTTCGTATCCAGGTGGTAACAACAGGACCCTGAGCGTGTAATACGCTTGCCAATAGAAAGAGACAAAAAAAAGACAGGTTTTTCATATGCAGACGTGCGTGAACCCATTAGACGGTACTCGAATTAAAAACTTGCGCAACAGCCTGTTTTTTTTATCAGGCTAAAACCAAAAAACCGATACATGTTACCAAAAAACCGTCGCGGCCTGCCAATTCCCGAAAACATCCCTGGAAGGCACTTTTTGCACCGCAAATTTGTGTCATCAAACAGGCAAAAAACAAACAGATCGGGGAATAGAAAGCGTGTATATGTTTGAGTGTGTCTCCCCCCACCCCGATCCTCTTCAACCTTGGAAGCAATATTGAGGTCATGGAACATACCGGAATGCAAACGAGTATTACGGTATGCCCACCTCGATAAGCAAAATATACAAACACTATGGTAGGAGCATAAGAAGACAAAAGTCGGCCTGCAAACGTGCGGGTCGACTTTTTTTTTAATTCAACTTGCAATCTACGCCCAGTTTTTCGAGTGCAGTTATAAAGTCCGAATCGGCATGAACCTTGCGCGCAAGTGAAGAAAAAGCCACTGCATGCCGGTTTACATTATCTAAAAGCCTGATTTTCAGGTGGTGGCGGCCCTTATGCACTTTACAAATCCTTTCAATTTCGTTCAACATGTTTTCATCGAGCATGTCTACCGACACCTGAAGCGTAACCGATTCCACCAGATTTCCAGCCACACTTTCCAGCAATTCGACCTTTTCAATTTTGAATTCTACTTCATCAGAATTAAAACGCGGCTTAAAGCTTCCGGTTAAGAACAAACTGTTTCCTTCTTCAAACATGCTTTTAAACTGCGCATAATCATTGCTGAAAAGGGTAATTTCCAGGCTTCCCGTAAAATCCTGAATGGTAAAACGCCCCCATCCGGTTCCTTTTTGGCTGATTCGATGTTCTGCTTTGGTTACAAAACCTGCCAGTTTCACCTTTTGATTGCGAAACTGGTCTGCCCGATCCAAACCACAGGTGGTAAAATTCTGAATTTCCAGTTTGTATTCATCCAATGGGTGTCCCGAAATGTAAATCCCCACCACATCTTTTTCCCTTTGTAGTTTGGTGAGCAGGTTCCAGGGCTCAACCTTGGGAATCACCGGCTCCTGAATGGAAACGGTATCGCTCATATCACCAAACAAAGAATTGACCGACATCACCTTGTCTTCCTGAAAGGCAGCGCCATAGCGCAGCAATTTTTCCATAAAGGTGGGATCACTTTGATCTTTTGAATAAAAAAATACAGCCCGGTGCAAGTTTTCAAAACAGTCGAAAGCGCCGGCAAATACCATACTTTCCATGACTTTTTTATTTACTGTACGCAAATTCATGCGCCGCATAAAATCAAAAATGCTCACAAAGGGGCCATTTTTATCCCGTTCGAGGATCAATGATTCAACAGCAGCCACACCCACTCCCTTTACAGCACCCAAGCCGTAGCGAATGTCGCCTTTTTTGTTTACGGAAAAATCGACCAGCGATTCGTTGACATCGGGCCCCTTCACATTCAGCCCCATTCGGTTGCACTCTTCCAAAAAGAACGTGATTTTTTCAATGTTGTTTTGCGCGTGTGTCAACACGGCGGCCATGTATTCTGATGGATAATGCGCTTTTAAATAGGCTGTTTGATAGGCAACAAATGCATAACACGTGGAATGCGACTTGTTAAAGGCATAGGAGGCAAATGCCTCCCAGTCGGTCCACACCTTTTCCAATTTCTCCGGATTATGGCCTTTTGCAGAGGCGCCCTCTATAAATTGACCCTTCATTTTATCGAGTACCGCCTTTTGCTTTTTACCCATGGCTTTTCGCAAAACGTCGGCATCCCCTTTGGAAAATCCAGCCAGTTTTTGCGACAGCAACATGATCTGTTCCTGATATACGCAGATCCCGAATGTATCTTTCAGGTATTCTTCCATATCGGGAATGTCGTACGTAACGGCCTGTCGACCATGCTTTCGGGCAATAAAATCCGGAATATACTCCAACGGACCAGGCCGATACAAAGCGTTCATGGCAATCAAATCGTCGAACTTATCGGGCTTTAGTTCGCGCAAATATTTTTGCATACCGGCGCTTTCAAATTGGAACGTGCCATTTGTTTCGCCGCGTTGATACAGTTCATAGGTTTTTTGGTCATCCAGCGGGATGGTATCCATGTTGAGGTCGACCCCGTGATTTTGTTTGATCAGCCGCAGGGCATCCCGAATGATGGTAAGGGTTTTCAAACCTAAAAAGTCCATCTTGATTACACCTGCATCTTCAATGATGGAACCCTCATATTGCGTTACCAAAAGATCCGAATCTTTGGCAGTGGCCACCGGAATAATCTCGGTCAGGTCTTTTGGAGCAATGATGATGCCCGCTGCGTGGATGCCGGTTCCACGCACCGAACCCTCCAGCACCATGGCTTCTTTGAGCACTGTTTGTTCCTGAGTCCCGTTGTTGTCGAGGTATTCCCGCAATTTTTTGATGTTTTCTATATCATCTGAGCCCAAGCCTTCCTTGTCGCGCAGGGAACCGTCGCCGTCTATGGGAGCAGTGAGTACACGTTTCAAGCTGATACCGGGTTTTTCAGGTACCAGTTTGGCCAGGGCATTAGATTGTTCCAGGGGGAGATCGAGTACCCGTGCTACATCTTTGATCGACATTTTGGCCGCCATGGTACCATAGGTTACGATTTGTGCAACCTGCTGTTTTCCATATTTGTCTACTACATAGTCAATAACCCTTTGTCGACCTTCATCATCGAAGTCGGTATCAATATCGGGCATGGATTTTCGATCGGGGTTCAAAAAACGTTCGAACAGCAATTGGTACTTGATCGGGTCGATGTTGGTGATGCCGATGCAATAGGCCACGGCGCTGCCGGCAGCCGAACCGCGACCGGGACCAACAAAAACGCCTAAATCTCGTCCGGCCTTAATAAAATCGGCCACAATGAGGAAGTACCCCGCAAAACCCATGGTTTTGATGGTCCCCAATTCAAAATTAAGGCGCTCTTCAATATCCGGACTGATGTTTTTATAGCGCGCACGCGCACCTTCAAAGGTCAGATGGCGCAAATAATCATCCTGGCTTGCAAAGGTTTCGGGCACTACAAAATTGGGCAACAGAATGTCCTTTTTCAACTTCAGATGCTCGCATTTGTCTACAATTTCCATCGTATTGTCAATCGCAAAGGGCACATCCTTAAACAGTTGGATCATTTCTGCCTGCGTTTTGAAATAAAACTGGTCGTTCCAAAATGCAAAACGGCCGTTTTTCATAACCGTTCCTTCTTCCACAAATTCCCGGATGGGGGGAGTGGCCTGCTTTTCTCCGGTGTTGATGCACAACAGAATATCATGCGCATTGGCATCTTTCTGGTCAATATAATGGCTGTCGTTGGTGGCGATTACCTTCACCCCATATTCGGTGGCCCAACGCAGCAAAACCTCATTTACCCGATCCTGCTCGGCCATTTGATGGCGCTGAATTTCAATATAATAATCTTCACCAAACAAATCGTACCACCATTCAAATTCCTTCTTGGCGGCGGCTTCATCCTGTTTCAATATGGCCTGGGGAACCATGGCCCCAATGCAACACGTGGTGGCAATAAGCCCTTCATGGTATTGCAATATCAATTCCTTATCGATCCTGGGGTATTTACCATACAAACCCTCCATGTATCCCAGGGAACACAATTTTACCAAATTTTTATAACCCTCGGCGTTTTTAGCCAAAAACAACTGGTGATATCGCCGATCTTTCAATTCTTTGGTAAATGTGCGCCTATGACGATCCTGAACTACATAAAATTCACAGCCTACGATGGGCTTTACCCCCTCGTGTTTGGATGCTTCCGCTACAAACTGAAAGGCCCCAAACATGTTGCCGTGGTCGGTTATAGCCAGCGCCTTCATGCCATCGGCCGCCGCTTTTTTAAACAAACCCGGAATAGAGGCTGCCCCGTCGAGCAAGGAATATTGGGTATGACAATGCAAATGGGCAAATTGTGGCATGATAAATACGTTGTTTTAAACACAGGAAAAGGGAAAGTTCCAAAATTTCATCAAAACAAGGCAAATTGTTGAAATGATGGGATGCGATTACTTTCCGGCCCCGACCCACGCCAATTGCGATGTGTCTGGGCCGGATTACACCCTGTAAAAACCGATTACATGGAGTATTTGACCTCGGGCGCCTGGGTAATGGATTGGGGTTCGGCAGCCGCGCTTACACTTTCGAAAACATCCACATCGGCGCCGGCCATAACCTGTTCCGCCGCTTCGGCAACAAACGGATCCTGACCGTAATCAAACCAGTTCATCAGTTTTTCTACATCGGGCTGCGGCGCTTCTTTTCCCTCAAAATGATCGGGGGTTGTCAGTCCCAGTACCTCGGCCCCAATATACTGGCCCAATTGGTAATAGGATTCCCATTGAATTTCATCAAAAAATTGATCGCTGGTTGATTCATGCGGAAAATCAGGATGGTATATCTTGTACTTGTAGGTACCATAACGCAAGGGATCCTCCTCTTCAACCAATGCGGGCTTGCCTTGGGGCGCCTTTACCGACGATTTTACGTATACCAGGGTTGCAACTTTGCGCGGCGTTTTCAAATTAGGCCAAACCCCCATTTCCTCCTCCGCTGGCGCCGCAAAATCGGTTGCCTTTCCATCGTCCCACCACTGATACACATCGGCTAAAGCAAAACGTTGCTTGGAATATACCTGTGAAGCCCGTGGCCGAATCAAATCTTCCGGCTGCTGATCGTCTCGAAACCGAATTTCCAATCCAAGCTCGTTCCGCGCCCGGATGTTCAGGTTGTTGATGTCTTCAAAAAGATATTTCGGATCCTCCCCGGCGTCAACGGCAACAATTAGCCGGCAGCCCCGACGCAACAACTCATACACGCCCAGGTTTTCAATATGCCCCCCATCTGAAATGTTAATCATGGTATTGCGCAAACCAATTCGCCCAAATAATTCCTTGAAAAAATACGAAGGCCACCACACAAACGTAAAGGAACGCTGCAAAATCAAAGGATTGGAAATCCAAAAACCCAGCCGTGCATTAAACAATGTCATCAAAACACTCAAAATCTTGTTCGAATATACGCCCATACCCGGATTTACGGCAGCCGCAGAAATGGTAACCGCCGCAGGCAAAGTCATTCGCTGATAATCCCAATACTGACGTGTAGAAACATATCCGGTGAGTTTAGACCCACAAAAAAGCGGGCTTAACACAAAGTAATCGCTGGCTTTCGACCCTTTAAATTTTTCGTTTCCTCCCGGGTTTTGAAGGTTCAAACAGGTATTGATTAAGGGATAGGGCGCAATGTAGTCTTTCTCCTGATCAGATTCGGCATTGAAAACTCCGCTTAAAGGCATGTTGCGATGCGCCCCGGAAAACCGCAAAAAAAGATCAGCCAATTGTTTTCTGTAATAGCGGTGAAAACTCAGGGCGTTGGGATTGGTAAAAAAGCCTATAAGATACAGCAAAACAGCATTGATCAGGTAATCCAGGGCCTGGCGGAAAGGAACAGACTTCATGGGCGGCAACTCTGCCAGCCAAACCCAAAAATACAAGGCAGCACCCATTAGTACCAACA
>JAGWYI010000694.1 GCA_018969455.1 Bacteroidota bacterium
TTATAAATCATTATAAATCAGCGAAATCCATCCTGATTTATCCACAAAATCCGGCGAATCCTGGTATAGCTTAATTTAACCGAAATGATCTTGCAGGTGCGCTTCCAAAGCCTGTTTGCGAGACTATGGATTTAAATTCGCATCCATGAAGTGTTTCGAAGACTCCGTAATTTCAGGAAAAAAAACATTAAATGAGGCAGAAAAAACGTCCAAATTCGTTAAAAAATACGCCCAAATGGCCGGCATGTCTATTTCAGCTGGCAAACGTTTTCCAAAATGAATCATCACCTTTTCCATGCGCTCTGCCTGACTATAACGGTGTAAAAATTGGTCATCGAGCATTTTTGGAACCCAATCACGAATGGGGAGCGGCATTTCGGGGCGATATTTTTCAAGCACCCGGTAGGTATTTTGAGCAAAATCATTGAAAGTTATAGATGAATAGAAGGGGAAATTATGAATGAGTAAAAAGTCGCATAAAACATCCACAATTGGCGGACTGTACCGTCTGGCAAATGGCCGAATGAGCTGAACCATTTGATTGATGGCGATATGATTATCCGTATAAGCATCAATATGTCGATGCAGCAGGAGGCCACTTTGAATTGGCTGCGGGTAATTTTGCCAATCGTTGCCTTTGACAAAATCGCCTATAAAATTGCCGACCAAAACCGCCTCCTGGCCGAAGGAAAGAAAACAATGTGCTACGTGGTTCAAAATGGTTCTTTTTTTACCAACCATAACTCCACATTGAACGCAGTTGTTGCAAAGAACAACGGGAAATGGCATTCCACGTAAGTTTTTCATACGTCCTTCTCCTTTCCAAGGATTCCTGCTACCTTTGCGCCCGTTTTGAAGCGGCATGTTGCTGCGGAGATATTCACCATTTAGCTCATTCTTGCATTATGGCACTTCAATGTGGCATCGTTGGCCTGCCCAACGTCGGAAAATCAACTACTTTCAATGCACTTACCCGGGGAAAGGCATTGGCAGCCAACTACCCCTTTGCAACCAAAGACCCCAACGTTGGTGTGATCACGGTGCCCGACTCCCGGTTGGATAAACTGGAAGAACTGGTTCAGCCTCAACGGGTTCTGCCTACTTCAGTTGATATCCTCGATATTGCCGGCCTCATCAAGGGCGCTAGCAAAGGGGAAGGACTTGGCAACCAGTTTCTGGCCAATATTCGGGAGGTAGATGCCATTGTTCACGTGGTACGCTGCTTCGAAGACGATAATGTTGTACACGTAGATGGATCCGTAAACCCGGTACGTGACAAGGAAATTATAGACCTGGAGCTGGGTTTGAAAGACCTGGAAACCGTAGAAAAAAGGCTGGAAAAAACCATTCGGGCGGCAAAAGCAGGAAATAAAGACGAACAGCGTGATTTGGTGACTCTGCAGAAAATGAAAGCCCACCTGGAAAGCGGGCAACCGGCACGTTCCATCCTGCACGACTTAAATGAAGATGAAATTAAACTCATTCAACAAGATCTTTCCCTGCTTACTTCCAAACCGGTTCTATACCTGTGTAATGTAGATGAAAGCGCCATGCTTACCGGAAACGAACACACCGCCCGGTTTATTGAATCGGTTAAAAACGAAAATGCCGAGGTTATCCTTCTAAGTGCCAATATAGAGGCTCAAATTTCAGACATTGAATCGCCCGAGGAGCGTGCCGAATTCCTGGAAATGATGGGTCTTACCGAACCCGGAGCCAACCGTTTGATCCGGGCCTGTTATAAATTATTGAATCTGATCACTTATTTTACCGCCGGAGTAAAAGAAGTACGTGCCTGGACGGTTCGAAACGGCGCCAAAGCGCCGGAAGCTGCAGGCGTTATTCACTCCGACTTCGAAAAAGGTTTTATTCGTGCAGAAGTGATTAAATATCAAGATTTTATCACATACGGATCGGAAGCAAAGGTGAAAGAAGCAGGCAAAATGTCGGTAGAAGGAAAAGAATACGTGGTGACCGATGGCGATATTATGCATTTCAGGTTTAACGTATAAAAATCTCACATTCAACCCTATTGTCATGTCTTCACAAACCATCATTTTTGATCTGGGCGGGGTCCTGATTGATTGGAACCCAGAGTACGTTTTTCGTACCGTCATTCCGGA
>JAGWYI010000695.1 GCA_018969455.1 Bacteroidota bacterium
TTTGCACGAGGCTGTAGCCTCGCGCTAGCCCTTTGATTTGTTTTTTTAACACTTACGAAAAAAAAACATACTTTTCTTGAACGCTTGCGCGAGGCTGTAGCCTCGCGCAAAAACATCCGTCGGGCTATTGCCCGATACTGGAAATATACCTACTTCTTCAACTCCATTACCATCATGGAATTGGCGCCGATGCTCAATGGCTGATTGAACGGCAACAATGCATCGGTGAGCACGTCGCGTGCAGCAGAAAACCCTTTGGTACGTTCTTCAAAGGCTCCAAAATCGATCGTACGTTCTTTGGTGTCGGTATTCATGACACACATTACGGTTTGGTTTTGGTCGTACCGGAAATACACATACAGGCCATTGTTGGGCACATATTGCATCATTTTACCGGTTTTGATCGCGCTGGACTTTTTGCGGAAATTGGCGAATTTTTTCGCGAGTGCTTGTATTTCTGCTTCTTCGCGCGTTAAGCCCGCGCCAGTGAAGGCATTTTTGCCATCGCCGTTCCAGCCGCCCGGAAAATCGAGGCGCACCCAGCCGTCGACCGGATAAGTGCTGCCTTTCATCAACACCTCCGTGCCGTAATACATTTGCGGAATACCGCGGCAGGTAAGCAGCCACATCAAGCCAGTTTTTTGTTTGTTTAAATCCCCGTTGACTACAGTAAAAAAGCGCGTCATGTCGTGGTTGTCCAGAAAAATGACATTGCGCATGGGGTTTTTATACAGAAAATCGTGGCTCAAGACGGTATAGAGTCGATTCACACCTTCTGTCCAGCCAAAAGGTTCATTTACGGCTTTTGCGATGCCGTAAGTACTGGTTTGGAAATCGGTTACACCTTGTAAATTGCTTTTAACCGGGGTGTTCATGGTATTATCGGCGAAATAAGCCTGGCTAACGGTATTGTGCACCATTGTTTCCCCGAACATGGTCATTTTTGGATATTCATCAACCAGCGCCTTGTTGCAGCGGTTCATAAAGGACAGGTCATTGTATATGTAGGTATCAATCCGCCAACCGTCTACGCCAAAGGATTCCACGCACCAGAGGGCATGCTGGATGAGAAAATTGGCGACATACGGGTTATTTTGGTTCAAATCGGGCATGGTAGGTACAAACCAGCCATCCACCAGCAATTTGATGTCTTTGGGAGCGGCATAAGGATCCATGGCAGTTTGGTCTTTATAGGTCGTTTGGGTATAGGTTGGCCATTGGTGCAGCCAATCTTTCATGGGAGGATCCAGCACGGTGAAGTGGTAGCTGCCCACGTGGTTGTACACGGCATCCTGGATGAGTTTCATGCCGCGTTGGTGCAGGGCATCGCTGAGTTTCAGATAGGCTGTTGCGCCTCCAAAGCGGGGTTCGATGGTATAATGGTCGGTAAAAGCATATCCGTGTTCGGTTCGGTTGGGCATGTCGTTTTGAAGCACCGGAGTAGGCCAAATGGCAGTAACACCCAGGTCTTGCAAGTAATCGAGATGGTTGATAATACCTTGTAAATCACCGCCATGTCGGTGGAAAATAGAGTCGCGGTTGAGCGTTTGGTCGCGCAGGCCCGCGATACGGTCGTTGGAGGGGTCGCCGTTGCTGAAGCGATCGGGCATAAGCAGGTATATAAAGTCTTCAGAAGTAACGCCTTGTGCGTATTGGGTTCCTTTCCCGCTGCGGCGGGCCAGCAAGGGCCATTGTATTTTTTGGGTGGCTCCATTGCGGGTAAATTGGATTTCAACATTTCCGGGCTTGGCAGTTGGGGCCACGTTAAGATCGAGGGCCAGGTAGTGTGGGTTTTCGAGCCGGTTGGTTTTGACAAGGGTTACGCCCGGGTAGATGATACGCACCTGCGCCCCTGCGAGCGACGATTCGTCGGTGCTGTGCACCAGCACCTGTACTTTGTTCCATTTCATGCCCGGCCACCAATTGGAGGGGTATAGTTTGAGCGTTTGCTGAGCCTGTGCCCATTGAAAGGACAAAACCAGAAAAAGAAGAAGCAAAAATTTGATAAAACGCATGGCATCAATCGTTTGGTTGTCAGAAATGCATTGGCAGGAACCTTTTCATCTAGGCTCGCATCGCATGCGCAAGGTAGTATTTGACAAGGTTTAAACAGGGAAAA
>JAGWYI010000696.1 GCA_018969455.1 Bacteroidota bacterium
AGCCGCTAAAAGCATGGTTTTGCTCAAAAACGATGGCGGTTTGCTGCCCTTAAAGCCCGGAAGCAGCTTCAAACGCATTCTGCTCATCGGGCCTTACGCCGACAGCCACTCCAACAAAGATTATATGAGTTTCTGGACGCTCGGCCTGGGCATGCGCAATTATGACTCAACCAAGGTGGTTACCCCGGCAATGGCATTAAAACCTGCACTGGAAGCACTCGGTTTCTCGGTGAATGTGCAAGAAATATGCCTGGATGCTACCTGTACCGAGAAAGACCTAAGTGTAGCAATTCAAGAGGCGCGAAATGCCGACCTGGTTATTGCCTGTGTAGGAGAAGAGGGGTTGAATTGCGGCGAAAGCCGCTGTGTGAGCGATCTGGATCTGCGCGACAACCAGGAACAAATTTTACGCGTGGTAAACCGGGGCAACAAACCCTCGGTCATGGTGCTGTTCAATAGCCGGCCTCTAACCTTCCAATGGGCTTACGACAACGTGCCCGCCATTCTGGTGGCCTGGCAGCCCGGTTTTGAAACGGGCAATGCCCTGGCCGATGTACTTACCGGAAAGGTAAATCCCGCGGGCAAACTTCCGGTAACATTCCCGCGCGCCACCGGTCAGATTCCCCTGTATTACAATGCTTTGCGCACAGGTCGGCCTCAAGAGAAATTTGGCACGATGTGGACGAGCGGTTATTTGGACATCAGTTCCACTCCAGCGTTTCCGTTTGGGTACGGTTTGAGTTATTCCAGGTTTTCGTATTCCGACATTTCTTTGAGCAAATCGTCTATTGCAATGAATGAAACACTGGAAGTTTCGGTCAATGTGACGAACACCAGTGAAGTCGATGGCGAGGAAGTTGTACAACTGTACATCAACGACGTGGCGGCCGATATTGCTCGCCCGGTGAAAGAATTGAAGGGTTTTGAAAAAATCAGTTTGAACGGCGGCGCCAGCAAAACCGTCACATTCAAATTGAGCGCCTCCGATTTGGCCTACTGGAATCAAAACAGCAAGCGCAAGGCCGATCCAGGCAAGTTCAACGTGTATGTGGGGGGCAATTCGCGCGATGTAAAGAGCGCAAGCTTTGAGTTGAAATAACAACTTTTGCATTTGTCAACATGAAAAAATCCCGAGTGCGCCCTCGCGTACCCGGGATTTTTATTTTATACCTAACACCGCCAGATTTTGTGCATAACGGTCTTTATAAAACATTAAAAATCAGCGAAATGTATCCTGATTTATCCACGAAATCCGGCGAATTCTGGTATAAATTTAAAAACAATCTATCGCGCGAGTACAAAGCGTTTCACCACATGATCGCCGGATTCTCCGTGAACTTCCAGCCAGTAAATGCCATTGGTCCACTCAGGCGCCAGTTCGATTGTTTGGACGCCTTCGGCAAGCAGTTTTTGGCTTTCCAACAAGGCTCCCTGTGCATTGAAAATGCGCACTTGAAGATTTTGTCCTTTCCATTGGGAGAAATCGGCAAACAAGGTTCCGTTGCTTGGGTTGGGGAACAGCACAAATGCGTCGTCGAGGGTATAGGAAATGGCATCCCGCTCTTCGTTTTCCGGGCGGCTGGATGGCTCCGGCAGCACAGGGCAATAGAACGTATTCAAATAAGCATCCTGATAGATTTGCTCTTGCAGGCGCACCAGCACGTGGATGTAATCCGGATCGGCCTGGGCTTGCAGGGTGTATTTGAACACATCGTATTCGCCGTTGCGAATGCTGTCGGAAAGTGGGTTGAAGCGCACCGAATAATAAGGCGCGTAATTCGGGTTGCGCACCAGATAGGTATGTCCGCCCGGCGCCACGTACGTGCTGTTGTTGACGGGTTTGGCGGCATTGAACCCGCTTGGGATTTCCACCAGCATGTACATCAATTTGTTGGTGCAATTGTTGGTGGTGCGGATTCGGTAGCTCAGGCGCTGTTTAACATCGATGGTGATGCCCAGCAATTCAAATTTCACACAACCAATTACCTTGACGTCGCAGGCCGATTCTTCAAAAACCCGCACATCGAAACAGCAGGAGGCTGTTTGTCCGCAGGCGTCTTCTGCTTTGTAACAAATGGTGTTTGCGCCCAAGGGGAATGCGCTTCCCGATGAAAG
>JAGWYI010000697.1 GCA_018969455.1 Bacteroidota bacterium
TATTATTCCTGTTGGGTTTTCATGTTTCAGCACAATCGTTGGATACGATTCGAACTGCCCGCCTTACACTGCACGGACAGACGACTGTAATAAGCCAGCATAAATTAAATTTCGGACCGGTTCCCTACACAGGCGATAACAGCCTGCACCCCGAAGCAGAAACACAAACTTCGCTCACCAGTACCATTTTTGCGGGTGCGCGCCTGTGGAGGGGCGCTGCAGTGTATTTCAACCCAGAAATCGCGGGCGGATCCGGATTGAGCCAGGCGCTTGGCCTTGCCGATGCGCCGAATGGGGAAACATTTCGAATCGGCGACCCTTCTCCAAAATTGTATGTGGCCCGACTGTTTATTCAGCAGATTATCGCCTGCTCCTCAAGCGTATCCAGGCAGGAAAGTGATGCCAATCAACTGGAAGGAACTATTCCCGATCGTTATGTATCCATAACGGTGGGGAAAGTAGGTATTGCTGATTTTTTCGACCACAACTCATACAGCCACGATCCGCGCACCCAGTTTATGTGTTGGGGGCTAATGGACAATGGAGCCTGGGACTACCCGGCCAACACACGCGGGTATGCGCCAAGTGTTGTTTTGGAATGGATAAAGCCAGATCAAGCCTGGCGATTGGGCATTTCCCTTCTGCCTAAAACCGCCAACGGTCCTCAAATGAACTGGCAGATACAGCGTTCCAACTCTACATCGTTGGAGTACACCCGTAATTTTGCGGTTATGGGTAAACCAGGCGCTTTGCGTTTGATGGCATTTTACAACACCACCAACATGGGTGATTACCGAAAAGCCCTGGGTGATGCCCCGATAAATCCGAATGTGGCAGATACGCGTGCATATGGGCGCAATAAATACGGATTTGCCTTCAATGCCGAACAGCAATTGGGCGCTTACCTTGGGGCATTTGCACGGGCATCCTGGAACGATGGCAAACATGAGACCTGGTGTTTTACTGAAATTGACCACAGTGCCAGTGCCGGAATCTCCCTGAATGGTCAACG
This sequence comes from Bacteroidota bacterium, assembly GCA_018969455.1. Lineage (GTDB taxonomy): Bacteria > Bacteroidota > Bacteroidia > Chitinophagales > Saprospiraceae > M3007. The sequence goes on from JAGWYI010000697.1 coordinate 1,013, forward strand.
TTGGAAACGTCCGGATGATCATTTTGGAATGGCAGGTGTGGTTTCCGGACTGTCAAAACCCCATCGGGACTACTTGCAGGCAGGAGGAAAAGGTTTTATGTTGGGTGATGGATCCTTGAAATACAAAGCAGAATATTTGATGGAAACGTATTATTCCTGTGCATTGCGCAAAGATCATTTTTACATAAGCGGTGCTTACCAATTGGTGTACAATCCGGGATACAACGGAGATCGCTCCGGGCCGGTACACATTTTTTCGTTCCGGTTGCACAGTCTTTTCTAGAGAGACTTCCCAATTGTTCTAACGAGTATACTTTACACCGCCAGATTTTGTGCATAACGATCGTTATAAATCATCGTAATCCATCCTGATTTATCCACAAAATCTGGCGAATCCTGGTATAGTTTGCGGGCTTACCGCCCCTTCCATCATTGGTGGGACATGGAAATATTAAATTTGGCCAAACAATGTGAAACGCTTGAATTTGAATTAAATGTGTTGTTTAAGAAGTTGATATTTATAATATAAATATATTTAATATTAGTTAATTTCAAAATCGTTTTTTGCGTTAGTCCATTTCTTTTTTTGCCGTAATTCGTCCCATTTGGGCTGCATAGAGCGCTACATCTGGCTAAAAAACGATTTTCATATTGATATAAATTTTAATTATTGATGGGTTCTTAGAGACAGCATTGTTATGGTGGGTTTTTTAATTTGATATTACCTTAAAATTGCAACCTAGAATTTGGATATGGATGTTGTGTGTTTGAGCATAGCTTTTGTCCCCTGAATCAAGAAATTGCCATCGAATAATGGAGCATAGAGTTATTTATAATAAATATCTGAAATTTTTGGTTTTTGGACTGGTTTTTGTTGTTTAAAATTTAAACAAACGCTGGTATTATTCCGCTTACCGATGAATCAGGCCTCGCTCGATGCCTGTGTATTTTTTAGCCATTAATCAGTTTCAATTAGACACCACGTTGCGAATCACCGCGCTATTTGCGTTGGGACATGCTTGAGTTGGCGCATGCCAGGTAAGGTTTGAGGTTTATTTTATCCTGCAGTATTATACTGT
>JAGWYI010000698.1 GCA_018969455.1 Bacteroidota bacterium
CATCAACAATGTTCCCCTGGCTGGCTGGCGGTACGAACGGCCTGCGGTGCTTACGGTGGATTTTACCTCGGTATCCTGGTACGAACCCACGCAATGGTACTGGACTTTTGGCGATGGCGCCACAAGTACTGCGCGCAATCCGCAGCATGTGTATGATACGCCGGGGCCTTACCCGGTGTGCCTCACGGTAAGCAATGCCAATGGCTCGGATACCAAATGTAAAACGGTGTGGGTCACTACCACCGCAACGGACGCGCCCATACCCGCGTACGAGGAACGTGTATTTTTTCCAAATCCGAGTTCGGGCGTGGTATCCTGGAGCGGTCCGGCGGAAGGATTGTTTTTTGTTTCGGTGTACAATGCCCTGGGGCAGTGTGTGTTACAAATGAATACTGCTGCACAGGAGGTTGATTTGTCGGGCTTTCCGGCGGGTTTATATCATATTCGGCTGCTGCCGGAAGGGGCGGATAAAATGGTGGTAGGGAAAGTTATTTTGGAGTAACAAATGAATCTGTTTTAACGAATAAAGGAAATGCTTGTATGCAACATTTCACCAGTGTACAACACGATAGTACCCCATTAGGCCAAGTGGTGCTCCAAAAACAAAGCAGCGATGCCTTTTTGGATGTACAAAATGTACCCGAGGGGATGTATGTAATTCATATTGTTACGCAAGGCGCGCATCCTGAATATTTCTGTGCTTCCGTAAGCATTCTCCACTAACTTACTAACTAAGCTCCATGGCCTTTCAAGAAGGGCCATGGAGCCAATTTTCTTTTTGCAATGGGAAAAGTATTTTTAATACTTGGGCTTTTTTTTGTATTTCCTCTTTTTGGACAAAAAGAAGACAATGTTTGGGTATTCGGATACGATTACCTTACTGACACAAATCATCCAGGTGCAGAGAGAATCATATTTACTTTTGATGACTCCTTAAAGCTAAAATACAGCAATGGCCCAATGATTTTATTTGACACCTATGGTTCTATTTGCGATTCCAACGGAAATTTGTTATTATTGTCCAATGGATGTTTTATTGAAAATGGAACAGGAGAAAAAATACCAGATAGTGATGGCTTAAATCCAGGAAAACTTTATGATGTGCAATGCCTGAATAACCAGGGGTATAATACGCAACAAAGCATGATGCTCCTGCCTGACCCGCACAATAAGTTAAGATATCATCTATTTCACATCCCTACAACCATTGCAAATGGCATTGCATTAGATTACGGAATTCTCCATTCCATAGTTGATTTATCTTTAAACAACAACGAGGGAGGAATGATCGTAAAAAACGACACCCTTGTTCTTGATTTACCAAGTAATGACGGTATGCATGCAGTTCGGCATGCCAATGGCAGGGATTGGTGGATCTTGGGTGCGCAACGATATTCTAACCTCTATTATACCTTTTTATTGACACAAAATGAAATACAAAAGTCGGAACAATTAATTGGAGATAGCCTTGCTATAGATGCATCAGGTGAAATGTGTTTTTCCCCGGATGGTTCCAAATTTGCCCGTTTTGATTGCAAAAACGGATTACATCTGTTCGATTTTGACCGTTGTTCCGGTATTTTGTCAAATCCCGTTTCAATACCTCATGTACAGGATGGAACCCAGGTGAATAATTATGCCGGGCTTGCCTGGTCTGCCGATGGGCGATTTCTATATATGGCATGTGGAACAGCTATATATCAGATTGACATGACAATGCAGGATTTGACAGCTTCGCGGCAATTGGTACTACAATATGACCCGAACAATTATTGTTTTCTAAACTCTACGTTTTTATGGATGGAACTTGGCCCCGATGGCGTTATTTATTGCCGTCCAGGAAATGGAACCAAGTGTATGAACCGCATTAACCACCCGGAGCGGGCGGGCATTGCCTGTGCGGGTCAGCAAAAGGCATTTTCTTTTGATTATGCCTATAAAAACATTCCCAATTTCCCCAATTTCAGGCTGGGCCCCATCGATGGCTCGGCCTGCGATACCCTGGGCATCAACAATGTTCCCCTGGCTGGCTGGCGGTACGAACGGCCTGCGGTGCTTACGGTGGATTTTACCTCGGTATCCTGGTACGA
>JAGWYI010000699.1 GCA_018969455.1 Bacteroidota bacterium
AGAGCCTATTAAAAATTATATTATTCATTAATATGACAGTCTTTTTTTGCCATACGTCGTTCCTTTTTTTCGCCGTAATTAGTCCCATTATCCCGAGTACTCGGGACTAAAAGCGCCTAGTCTGGCTAAAAAATCCTTATCATATTAATAGAAAATATAAATTTTAATAGGCTCTTAGCCACGTAAAGGCTGTGTATTCGTTTCCATTTTATCCATTTTCTTAAAAAATGTTAAAAGAAATTGAAAAATCAGGCTTCAACTTGGCAAAAAAAAGCCTATTTTACTACAAAGTAATCAAAAAGCAGTCCAATTATCCAAAAAATACACACGCTTGTTAATTTATTTTAACACGCCTTTGTCTGGATTGTACAAACGCATTTGCTGGTTCGCAGATTGAAACCTTATATTTGCCTCAATAACCATTAAAAAATTCCTATTATGCAATTCAAAAACATGCTCCTGGCAGCCAGTATGCTGCTATGTTCAGTGGCTTCTTTTGCCCAGATTACCATCACCCAGGCCGATATGCCATCTGCCAATTTAGTCATTAAGATGGATGTAGTCGATTATGATTCAGTTGGTTTGATTAACAACGGCAATGCCGGTGCGAACCAAAACTGGAACTTCAAAAACCTGCCTTTTTACAATTTTTCCGACACCACGTACTACCTTGCTCCTGCACAAGCGCCGCAGCCCAACCCAATCAGCGGGGCCGACCTTGCTTCTACTTACGAATTGAGCGACACCGCCGATTACACGTACTATAAGCTCAGTTCCAGTTTGTTTTCGGTTTTGGGAACTGCCTCAAGTTCCAGTAAACTCGCCTACGCCCAGGCCCTTAAATTGTACGAGTTCCCGCTCACGTATCAATCCAATTTTACACAGTCTACAACAGTGAGTGGCAAATTTGAAAATTTCAACCTCACAGGGACTGCTAAAACTTCGGTAAAAGTAGATGGATATGGCAATGTGACAACCAAGCTGGGTACATTTCCCTGTTTGCGTGTACAACGGATTAATGAATTGAATTTGGCTGTTTTATTTTTGACCATTGTTCAAAAGGACACCATATATGAATACGTCACTAAGAATTTCAAGACGCCGGTGTTTACCTATACCCGTTCGTATTCTAATTTTGCCGGTGATGAATCTTATGATGTTTATGCCAATTCTCTGGGCGCCCAAACTACGGCAGTGGATGGTGTAAAACCCGAAGCCTTGGCCTTGTTGCAAATATTCCCCAATCCGGCTCAAGGAAGCGCGCAGGTCAAATTCAATTTGCCCAAACCTGGTAACATCGCCCTGCAAGTATTTAATCAGCAAGGACAAATGGTTAAAAATCAGCAGCTTGGGGTGGCTCCTGAAGGTGAGCAAAACCATTTGCTCGAATTGAATCAACTTCAAGCAGGTGTTTATGCGGTTGTTCTGCGTTCCAATGGAAAAATGATTGGTTTAAAGCAGCTTGTTGTGGAGTAACAGGCATGTCGGTTACTGCTTCAGGCCGCCTGAAATGCCTGTAAAAAAATGCCGTCCCGTATACACAGGACGGCATTTTTTATGCGCAATGCGGGTATTATTTTACTTTAAGGTATGCTCCGTGCAATTTGGTCACAGCATATTCAGGAATGTCTCCTTCCTGGGCCGTATTTTTGGTGTCCCACAAACGCAGGGTATCTCCTCGTACCTGCCAGGCCATGGCTGTAGGTGATTCCTCCTTGCCTTTTTTTACAAAATAAATCAGGTTATGGTACGGGTTGGAAATAAAAGCGCCACTTCCGGAGGGCCAGGGCTCAAATGAATCGAAATCGCCAAATCCCAACTGGGTGCCATCGGGGTGCAGTTCAACAAAAGACTCGATGGCCATTTCTCCCTTTTTTGCCAAAGGTTTGTATTGACCGGCGAGGCGTTTGCGAGCCAACTGAATGGTAACCTCGTCTATTTTGTTTACATCGATGCCATCAACGGCAACAAATTCTCTGGGCCAGGTATCTGAGTCGAAATGGCCTTCCAAATGCAAAATGCGGGTTTGCGGATCGAAACGCAGGGTGAAGGTGTCTTTGTCAAAACCTTCTAAAAAGAGGCGGAGGGT
>JAGWYI010000049.1 GCA_018969455.1 Bacteroidota bacterium
TCTCCCATCAAAAAGGTATTACCAGCGCCAAAGGCCGACAAGTTGCACAGTTCGAAAAGTTGCCAATGGTGGGCCGATGCAAAATCACTGCTATGAATGACCTTCCGAACCGGTTCGCACCAATTTCCAAAGTGTTGTTGCACAAATCCCATTAAATCTTCTGCTTTTCCACCACGCAGCGGAAAGCGTTCAGTATCAAACTGAACATACCAAATCAATTTTGTGGGCGATACTTTTAACATACCCATGGCACGACCGCCCTGGGTATGATGAAATTTCAATAGGCGCTTACCCAGGAATTCAACAAGCGAGGCATCTTCAACCGTACACACAATTTCATGATAGCCAACGGGCTCCAAATAAGAATCGGGAAATAATTGTTTGCGTAATACACTCCCTACCCCATCGGAAGCTACAAGTATTTCCGGACGGATCGTGCTTTTATCACTGAATTGAATGCTGCGAATTTCCCGCCCTTTCAGCCCGATCTGATCAATCTCCTTACTGAAATGGATGTTTTCCGGATTTAGACTTAAATATAGACTTTCCAATAAGGCCGGACGGGTAATGGCAAAAACGCCGCCTGTTTCCAGTGAAGCAAGCAATTCGCCCTGTTCATTGTAGGCATCGTATGTGTGGAGGTAGTTTCCACGGCGGATAATCACATCCCAGTCCATAAATTCGGAAAGAATAACCAGTCCTTCAGGAGGGATAATAAATCCGTGTCCTTTGGGGTTTATTTCAGGCGACTTGTCATAAACCTGAAAAGGGATGTGGTTTTTTTGAAGCAAATTGGCAAGGGTCAAACCTGCAATTCCCCCACCCATAATTGAAAACGGGACTTTCATGAGCGTGCAAATTTAGCGGAATAAATAAAAAAATTAAGTTGCAGGCCCGGATTCCGGGCAAAAAGAATAAGCCCCACAACATTGCACAAATTTATAATTTATGTTTAATCCCCATATAAAATTATCCCCCCTGCGAGGAAATCAAAATATAAAAAATTTAATATTAAATAAAATAACCAACTATTAAGCACACATTTTCAGATGCTGTTTTCAACTTTCATGCATAAAAGCATACCTACTCGAATTGATTTTTTTTGACGCAAACCACATCTACATGTATTTGGCAATCAAGCTTTTAACATGACCAATTTCAGATTCAATTTGATATTGCAAAGACTTGATCGCTTCTATGGTCATCGGATTAAGGTGTTCCATTTCGGCGCAGAGCATACCCAGTTTTCCAAAAGTGAGGGTGAGCGCACCGCCTTTCATTTGGTGTGCATAAGATTTGATGGCAGAAAAGTTTGACAATAGGATTGCGGCATTCAGATCAACCATAAACTTTTCCATAGAATCAGAAGCAACTGTAAGCATATCCCGAATCATTTCGGCATCATTTCCCAACAAAGACTCAAATTGATCGGCATTAAAATGAGAATTCTGGTCAATGGGTTCCGGGGCCACTTTTTCTTCCCATTTTGGATCCTTGATAAGCCATTTTAATATTACCTGTTCAATGGTTTCTTTCAGCACTGGTTTGGTGACATATTCATCCATACCAGCCGCCAAACATCGCTCCCGCTCTCCTTTCACGGTACCGGCCGTGAGTGCAATAATGGGGGTTCTGTTCCCTTCTTTTTCAATTTTTCGGATGGCAGTTGAAGCCTCATAACCATTCATTTCGGGCATTTGTATATCCATAAATACCAAATCGGGGCGGTTATTGACAAATCGCTCAAAGGCTTCCCGGCCATTGGAGGCTGCTATAATTTTGGTGTCGGGCAAAATGGATTCAATGATGGTTTTGGCCAGCAGCATGTTAACCGGATTGTCTTCCGCGACCAGGATGGAGAATGCATTCAGCCCCACTCCGAGGTTGACGATGGTATTTTCGGAATCAATTTTATCATCGCGTTCGGTGTAGTGCTCATTCAAGCGCGACAAAGATTCGTACAATTGATTGATTTTAATGGGTTTTACAATTTTTTGGCGCACGCCCAGTTCCTTACAGGCGGCATTGATAAATTCGTCATCAGAAGAGCTAAACAATAAAATAACAGGCTGTTGAGCCGCCTTGATATCGAGCGTATTGCGGATGTTCCGAATGGTTTCAAGCCCATCAAGGTAGGGCATATGATAATCCATCAAAATAACATCGTACTTCTGCCCGGCTTTTAATTTTTCCAGCGCTTCAATTCCGTTTCGGGCATGCTCTGTGACGATATTTTGAATATTGAGCATTTCCCGGAGTATTTGCCGATTCGTTTCATTGTCATCAACCACCAGAACTTTGCGAATGTGTGTCAGCGGATATTTAGCAATGGGTTCACCCTGGGTAGTTTTAAAAGCAATATCGAAGTAAAACATACTTCCCTTACCCGGTTCGGAGTTCAGCTGCATGGCGCTACCCATTAAAGCGAGTAACTTGTTTGAAATGGTAAGCCCCAAACCGGTACCGCCGAATTTTCGGGTGGTGGATGCATCTTCCTGAGAAAAGGCATCAAATATTTTCAACTGATTTTTGGGATCAATACCTACACCCGTATCCCGCACTGCAAACCGGAACAGGGTTTGGTCGTCAGATAGTCGCTTTAGAATTTTAACCGACAACTCAATTTCTCCTTCTTGCGTAAATTTGACGGCATTGCCCAGGAGGTTGACCAAAACCTGACGCAAACGAATGGGGTCACACCAAATAAAGCGTGGAATGGTAGGCTCAATGTGCAACAACATTTCCAGGTGTTTTTTGTGCGCCTGATACTTAATCATATCGGCTACCTGGCCTCCGAGTTCGATAAGGTCTGTTTTTTCAGGCGACAACTCCAACTTTCCGGCCTCAATTTTAGAAAAATCAAGAATGTCGTTGATGATGTCGAGCAAGGCATTGGCCGATTGAAAAACGGTCGACATGTATTCTTTTTGTGTGGCGTCTAGCTTGGTACGCATCAACAAATCCACGAATCCGATTACGCCGTTGAGGGGGGTCCTGATTTCATGGCTCATGTTGGCCAAAAATTCCGATTTAAAACGGCTTGCTTGTTCGGCCTGAGCCCGTGCACCCAGAATTTCCTGTTCAAATTTTTTCCGTTCCGAAATGTCGCGAATTACGGCCTGCAAGCAGGTTGTTTGTTCAATGTTTACCACATTGAGCACCACCTCGGCATAGAAAACTTCGTCATTATCTACCCGTTTGTGCAGCCATTCAAATCGTTCGGTTCCCTGCGTGAAAGCACGCTGGATGTGCATACGTGCAAGTAAATCGGAGCGTTCGCCATTCATTTGGTGTTCAGGCGAAATGTCGTTCAGAGACAATGCGCACAAATGTGATTTGGATTGGCAACCAAACAAGGTTAATGCAGCTTCATTGCCATCAAAAAAACCGGTATCCGTGAGCAAAACAACCGGATCGCTTGTGGAGTCATACAAAGCCCGGTATTTTGCTTCAGAACGCATTATTTCAACCTCAACCATTTTTTCCTGGGTACAATCATACATGTACCCCGACCATGTAACTCGATCGGCATGCCGCTCTGGGCGAGATTGAGCCTGCAACCATTTTTCAGCGCCCTTCCTGGTCTTTATGCGAAAGGTTTCCTTCCAACGCGTCAGATTTTCGGCCGAAAATTCGACCGACTTCATCATTGAACCCACATCATCTGGGTGAATGGTTTGAAAAACGAACTCCGGTTGATCCTGCAATTCATGGGCACTAACATCGAAGAGTTCATACATCCCGCTGGAAACAAAAGGGAATTCGATGCGTCCATCGTCGTAAAGGGAAAACTGGTACAATCCCCCAGGTACTTCATCGGTTAAGGTTTTCAACAATTCGGTCATTTCCAGTTTTTTATCTTCAGCAGCCTTCAACTCATTGATATCCTGAAAGGTACCGTAAAGCCGCACACATTTTCCATCCTCCATCACGGGTTTTCCAATGGTTCGAATCCATACCGGTTTCCCTTGAGTGGTGATAATTTGGAGTTCTGCCTGATAAGGGATGCCATGCTGTATCGCTCCATCCACCAATTGCCGGATGGTATCGCGGCTATATCCTTCTTTGTAATATGAAAAAGCGTGTTCCAGACTGGGTTGGGCGGTAAGGTCGGCGCCATGAATTTTACGGGTTACTTCCGACCAATATAAAGTATTTTCCCTCAAATTGACCTCCCATCCGCCAACTTTTGCAACTTCATTGGTTTGTTCGAGCATTTCTTTGGTCCGCCGCAATTCTTCCTCTGCTTGTTTTCTTTTGGTTATATCTTTTTCTACTGCAATAAAATTGGTGCATATCCCGTGTTCATCAAATACAGGATCTATACTAAGATCCAGCCAGTATTTCTTACCCGATTTGGTATAATTTAAAATTTCTACCTGAATGGGTCTTTGGTTGCGAAGTGCTTCTCGGATATTAAGGATGGTATTTTGATCGGAATCAGGCCCTTGTACCAGTTGAGACGGTTTTTTCCCAATGGCTTCTTCAAAGCTATACTCGGTGAGTTTCGTGTATGCATCGTTAACCCAGGTGATCACGCCCTGGGCATCCGAAATAACTATTACGTCGGTGGTACTGGAAACAACCAGGGCAAGCTCCTTCAGTTTTTGATCTTGTATCTTTCTTTCTGTAATATCATGGGTGGAAATTATGGCCCTTCCTCCGGTTGGATCAACATTGGCATTGGTACTGCTCCACTTCCATACGCCCGATTTATGTCGGATTCTGTGTTCCAATCCAATGACCGATTCAAGCGTGGAAACCACCTTCGCAAGCGCATCGAGGCAAATCCCCAGGTCGTCGGGATGTACAAATTCTACAAAATTTTTACCTATGATTTCTGAAACCTGATAGCCATACGCGTTTTCAATGCTTGGAGTGGCATAAAAGAAAGTTCCCGTGGTATCGATGCTGAGAATCACATCGCTCATGTTGGAAACGAGAATCGAAAGATCTGTTTCCATCCGAACTTTTTCGGTGATATCGTATCCGGTGCATAAAATTTCAGAAACAACACCCGACTCATCAGCGTTTGGCGCATTAAATTCCCATTGAATGATGCGCACCCTACCTTCCGGATTCTTTTTTCGAAGAATAACAGCCTGTGGATCTCCCGGGTGTTTTTTTGCGCGTTCGAACGCTTCTTCAAATTTTTGCTGATCCAGGGGCAAGATCAAAGGCATCAAGGGCTGGCCTAGCACCTGGGCGCGTTCTATTCCGAAGTCTCGGCAAAACCGATCATTCAGATAGGTATAATTCCCCAACACATCAGTTGTAACAACATACACCGACTGACTATCCAATAAGGATTTGTAATAACGTGCTTCCTCCCTGGCCTGTTGAAGAAGCTTTGTCTGATCTTTTTCCATGAAACTCCTGATTAACAAGCGCTTAATTCAAAGCGATTGTAGTGTAAGCGTGGGTCACCTCGGGGCTTAAAAGACAAAATTCAGGCCAAATAGCTGTATTGGGGCGGGATTATAGGAAAGCGTCGGCTAAACTGCAACCGGTGCTTTAATAGCCAAATCGGGCGTATAACCAATTAATTCAATGTCTTCGTATTGAAAGTCAAACAAATCTTTGACTTCCGGATTTAAAACAACCCTGGGTAAGGCCTTGGGCGTCCGGCTCAACTGGGTTTTAGCTTGTTCCAAATGATTGCTGTACAAGTGGGTATCACCTCCGGTCCATACAAATTCTCCCACCTCGAGTCCTGAAACATGGGCAATCATATGGGTAAGCAAGGCGTAAGAAGCAATGTTGAAGGGCACTCCCAAAAACACATCGGCGCTCCGTTGGTACAACTGACACGACAATTTTCCGTTTGCTACATAAAACTGAAACAAACAGTGACAGGGCATTAGCGCCATTTTCCCCAAATCAGCTACATTCCAGGCACTTACCACCATCCTTCTGCTGTCGGGATTGGATTTTAAGGTTTGCAAAAGTTCCTTCATCTGGTCGATGGTTTGCCCATCGGGTGATTCCCAGCTTCGCCATTGTTTTCCATATACAGGCCCCAGATCGCCATTCTCATCGGCCCATTCATCCCAAATACCCACGCCATGGGTTTTCAGATATTGTATATTGGTATCTCCCTTCAAAAACCAAAGTAATTCGTATACTACACTTTTGAAGTGCACCTTTTTCGTGGTTACCAAGGGGAAACCCTCCTGCAAATTGAAGCGCATCTGATACCCAAAAGTGCTGAGCGTTCCGGTACCGGTACGGTCAGATTTGGCTGCGCCATGATCCAATAAATGTTGCAATAATTGGTGGTATACTTTCATGCTTGCAGAATTTTGAGCAAATAAAATTTCGAACCCGTAGACGTTGAGAAAAACAGTTTTCAATACTGTTCCTGATCGTTGGGAAATTCTTTGGCTTTTACATCCGAAATGTATTGTCGGGTCGCCTGTCCGATTTCATCGAACAGTTCCAGATATCGTCGCAAAAAACGGGGTTTAAAATCTTTGGTGATTCCCAACATATCGTGGGTAACGAGCACCTGACCATCTGTGTGTACGCCTGCCCCGATTCCGATGGTTGGTATTTCCAGACTTTCAGACACTTTTTGGGCCAAAGTTGCCGGTATTTTCTCCAGTACAAGGGAAAAACAACCCAGACTTTGCAACAAATGGGCATCTTCTTCCAATTTAAGGGCTTCTTCTTCTTCTTTTGCCCGCACAGAATACGTTCCGAATTTATAAATGCTTTGCGGTGTCAGGCCCAGATGCCCCATCACCGGAATGCCCGCCATCAAAATTTTTTTGATGGATTTTTCCACTTCCAGCCCCCCTTCTAGTTTAACCGCATGGGCGCCAGACTCTTTCATAATCCGGATGGCGCTTGAAAGCGCGATTTCCGAGTTCGATTGGTAAGATCCAAAAGGGAGATCAACCACCACCATGGCACGTTTGGCGGCTCGTACAACGGATTGCGCGTGGTAAATCATCTGATCGAGGGTGATGGGCAAGGTAGTTTCATGCCCGGCCATCACATTGGATGCCGAGTCTCCTACCAGCAGGATGTCAATGCCCGCTTCATCGAGCATACGGGCCATGGAAAAGTCGTAGGCAGTAAGCATGGCAATTTTTTCTTGCCTGTTTTTCATGGATTGGATGCTGTGTGTTGTCACCCTTTTGATATCGCCGGTTGATGCAGACATAATAAAATTCAGGTTGTGAAAAATTGCACGGAAAGGTAAGGATTGTAACGGGCAGCAAAAGCCTTCAGGTAAAAAAAAAGACCGCGCCTCATTTGGCGCGGTCCGTAAACAACAAATTATAATCCCATGAACATTTCGAAATCTGTGACGGCTTTTTATGGCTGGAAAAACCATTTAATAAACCAAAAATACCGTTTATTTGTTATAATCAACCACTTCATTAACACTTTGTTCAGTTTCCAGATGTAGCAAGTCCTTTCTACTTTAGAAAAGGACTTGCTCTCTCACCTGAAATTGTATAATCCCATGAACATATCTCATGCGACAAACCTTTGTTTGCCACCATTCACAGTACAAAAGTGTAATGTATCAGGTAGGCCAACAAAGACAAATTTTAGCACTTGTGAAGAACCATTGGACAAAAAACAAAACACAAAACCTTTATAATCAATATCTTAAACGCCATTTTACCCTTTAATTGTGAACCAAAACCAGTGCAACAATATCAGAATTTGCTTATAATATGTCAGGCAGATTGCAAATTCTAGTAGAAACCGGTGAATGCTTCCTGTATACGGGCATGTATTTTTTAGAAGTATTGAAAATTCAGGGGTTTTGTAATTGGGGAAGCATTCATGGAATTGATGGTGATCTCGGTAATTTTAATATTGCCCAGGCTAACCGTATTTTTTCCAGTGAAAATGCCATACCCTTCCGACAAATTAGTATAGGTTCCGATAATTTCCGAGCCTGTGATACCGGCATTTGCGCTGGCGGTTTGGAGGTATTGATAAATTTCGGATCCGCCCCCCGACAGCACGATATCGACTCCTTCAAAATACCGGAACCGGTCGTTGGAGATGGTATCGATGCCTGCCAGATCATCGGCCTTTACCTGTGCGGCAATTTTTTCGAAGAAAGCATCGCCTGAAACGTCCAATTGAGAGGTATAAAATGGGCCTTGGTTTGTATTGATCACAGCCGTTCCTTTCAACACATTTTTGGCAACATCCCAGGTAAAGATGCGGTGGGCTAAAACGGCGCCATTGCCATTCACCACACGATAACGGATGCGCATGCTTACATCGAAAAAGGTGCTGCTGGTATCACCCTGCCACTGAATGGAGGTGCTTTTGGCGGCCTGGAAGCTCATTTGTGTAGGAGATCCGTTGGGGAAAGGCGTGAGGAAAATAAAGTCATTGGGCATCGTGGTAAGCGCGGTAATGTCTTTTGATCCATCCGCACGCACAATAACCAACTTGTATTTATCGCCCGCGATTAGTCCGGAGCCGCTTTGGGCTTTTAATTTGTACAACCAGTTGGGCGTGGTGGCAAAAATGCCATCCTTGCGCGGGTGTCCTTCCAGGTTTCCATCTACACGGGTAAGTTTGACCCGATTTTTTGTTTTAACGTGTTCGAGGTACACGGTAATTGCATTGGCCGGGTAATAAATAGAGTCGGCTATTTGGGCAATTTCAAGCGCACTTTTATCTGGATCGAGAAATGCCTTTTCTACACGGATGTAATTGGCTGTATCTTTTACAGAAAGGATTGCATATACCACCGGCACTTCCTTCCAGGAGGCCGATACTTCGAAATCGTTGGAACAGGCCGACCATAAAAATCCGCATACCAGCAGGCCTAACAGCAGTTTTTTCATTTTTTAAAATTTGATGAAATTAAACAGGTTGCAAAAATACAGGTTTGGCATCGATTGAAAAGAAAAAGCCTTGCTAACTGAAGACGTTAACAAGGCTTTTAAGGCAGATATGGTTTTAAAACCGATATTGAAATCTTAGGCGCCTTCCAGGCCTGAAACCAGCAAGGAAATTTCGTTGTTCAGCATTTCCACGAAACCGCCTGTGATTACCAGCTCCAGTTTTTCTCCGCCAGCAGTTACCACTTTAACAGCGCCTTTTTCGAGCGCAGAAACGGTGGCAGCGTGGTTATTCAGCATTTGGAAAGAACCATTTGCCCCGGGAACCGTAACGGATTTAACCTCGCCGGAAAAAATTTCGGCCTCTGGTGAAAGGATAACGAGATGCATATTCAAATGCTTGAATAGTGAACGGGGTGATGCGCTTATTTTGCGGCGTCGGCCAACATTTTCTTGCCTTTTTCAGCAGCTTCATCAATGGTACCAACCAGGTTGAAAGCCGCTTCCGGGTACTCGTCCATTTCACCGTCCATGATCATATTGAATCCGCGGATGGTTTCGTCGATGGGCACCAATACACCCTTCAAGCCGGTAAACTGTTCGGCCACGTGGAAAGGTTGGGAAAGGAAACGTTGCACGCGGCGTGCGCGTGTTACCACGAGTTTGTCTTCATCTGACAATTCTTCCATACCCAAAATCGCGATGATATCCTGCAATTCGTTGTAGCGTTGCAAAATTGCCTTCACGCGTTGGGCACAGTTGTAGTGTTCTTCCCCGATAATTTTCGGATCGAGGATACGGGAAGTAGAGTCGAGCGGATCTACGGCAGGGTAAATACCCAGTGATGCGATTTTACGGCTCAATACTGTAGTTGCATCGAGGTGGGCGAAGGTGGTTGCAGGCGCTGGGTCGGTCAAGTCATCGGCGGGTACGTATACCGCCTGAACGGAGGTAATTGAACCGCGTTTGGTTGAGGTAATCCGTTCCTGCATCAGACCCATTTCGGTAGCCAGCGTAGGCTGGTAACCTACCGCAGAGGGCATCCGTCCGAGAAGTGCCGACACTTCGGAACCTGCCTGGGTAAAGCGGAAGATGTTATCGACAAAGAAAAGAATGTCACGACCTCCTGCGGGGTCGCTCAAATCGCCATCGCGGAAATATTCGGCCATGGTGAGGCCCGACAAGGCCACGCGTGCGCGTGCGCCAGGCGGTTCGTTCATCTGACCAAAAACCAGGGTTGCCTGTGATTTGGCCAGTTCTGCACGGTCTACCTTGTCCAGGTCCCAGCCGCCGGCTTCCATCAGGTGTTTGAATTCCTCACCGTATTTGATTACATTGGATTCGATCATTTCGCGCAGCAGGTCATTGCCCTCGCGGGTACGCTCACCTACGCCTGCGAACACCGACATGCCGTCATACGCTTTTGCGATGTTGTTGATCAATTCCATGATCAAAACGGTTTTACCCACACCGGCGCCGCCGAACAAACCAATTTTTCCGCCTTTGGCATAAGGCTCAATCAAGTCGATTACTTTGATCCCGGTGTACAGGATCTCGCGCTCGGTAGACAGGTCTTCATAGCTAGGCGGACGGCGGTGAATGGTGTAGGCACTTTTGCCTTTTTCCACTTTACCAATACCGTCAATGGCTTCTCCCACAACGTTGAATAAGCGGCCGCGAACCTGGTCGCCAACCGGCATAGTGATGGGAGAACCCGTATCTACGCATTCCATACCGCGGGTTAATCCGTCGGTAGAATCCATAGAGATGGTACGAACGCTGTTTTCGCCCAGGTGGCGTTGTACTTCAAGAACAAGCGTAGAGCCGTCAGCACGTTTTACATCCAGTGCGTTGAGGATCTCTGGCAAGCTGCTGTCGGGACCGCTGAAGTCAACGTCAACTACAGCGCCGATAATCTGTTTGATGCGACCGATATTCGCCATATTACGAAATGATGTTTGGTTTTAGCGCGTCTTTTGGCAATTAGTCAGGAATTTTAAGGCCCCTGAAGCGCTAATTTTTCGAAAAGCCGCGCAAAAGTACGCTTCTTTACGGGATTGCAACCATTCTTTGCGACTTTTTCTTTTGCAAAATTTTATTTTGAATCATTTTGTATTTTGCACGGCAAATTGTGTTAAATAGGCCCGAATTTCATTTAGAACCTTTTTTTTAACACTTTCATCCCTGCAATTTCCCTAAATCAATGCTGCAGAAATTTTTTGATTCCAATTCGTTTTACGACTTTTGCACTCCTTTAGCCAACAGGGGACAGTTTTAACTGGGTTTAAATTTAAAAAATAGAACGCACAGAATAAAACTTTGCCCCGCGCGTTCAAATGCGGCCCCTGCAACCTGTTCTTTTTACTTCTAACATCGTTGTTGTTGTATGCAGCTTAAAAACCCTGCTTTTGGCTTTCTCCTGCTTGTTTTGTGTGCTTTTCACTATCAAAGGCTTTCTGCCCAAACCACTGAATCCGAACAATTGGTCGAAAGCCCCGACGCCGCGCTGTTAACAGCGAAAGGTGAAACTGGTTTCGTTCCTGTTACAGATGAGGATTTGGAACGTCGTTTGGCCGAAATACCCGGCTGCCTGGAAATGCGCGCCACCGATGTTGTAAAAAGCTACATCAATACTTATGTACGCATAAAACCGGATAAAGCCAAGATCATGCTTGGCCGCCGCCTTACCTTTTTCCCACTGTTTGAAGAAAAATTGCAGGCAGAAGGGATACCCAAAGATCTCAAATACCTCGCCGTGGTTGAATCGGCCCTGAACCCGAAAGCCGTATCAAAAGTGGGCGCAACAGGCCTCTGGCAATTCATGCCCGCCACCGGTAGCGAATATGGCTTGCACACCAACTCCGCCGTGGAAGACCGCAGCAATCCGGTTAAAAGCACCGAGGCAGCTGTGCGTTACCTGCGTGACTTGTATGGCCAGTTCAATGATTGGGCCCTCGCACTGGCTGCTTACAACAGCGGCCCAACCCGGGTTAATTCGGCCATTAAAAAAGCAGGAAGCCGTAATTTTTGGGATATTATGCGCTTTTTACCCAAAGAAACCCGCAATTACGTGCCCGCTTTTATTGCCGCATCCTACATCTGCAATTTTTATCAGGTGCACGAAATCAATCCCACCATACCCGATCTCGATGAACAAATTACCGGATATATCAACATCTTTGATGGATTGTCTTTCCGAAGCATTTCTGATGCCACCGGTATCGATGTAGATGTTATCCGAAATTTAAATCCAGGATTTAAACGCGATTATGTTCCGCCCAGCACCGATGGCAATTACGTACTCCTGCCAAAACGGGTAATGCCGGCCTTTATCCGATACCTGAATTCCATCAGTGACCGCGCTTATGCCATCGACAACAATGAAACCTACATCAACAGTACCATGGGTGATGGACGTTACTGGAAATCAACCACCAATGCCGGAAAACAAGAAACCCTCGACCAAATCGCTCAGCGCCACGGCCTCATCGCCGACCACCTGAAAACCTGGAATGGTTTGTCCTCAACGTATTTAAACCCTGGCCAGGAAATCAGCATCTGGAATCCGGTATTTGTACAGCGCCACAGCGAAATTAAAATTGAAGCACCGGCACAAGCAAAAACCCAACGCGTTGCCAACAAAGCAAAAAAATCAGAAACAATTGATAATGCATTAGAAAAAAATACTGGAGTTGTTCCATCTTTGCAATCGGATCCCTACCAGCCCAAACAAGCCGAGTTTCAGTTTCATACCGTAAAACGCAACGAATCCCTGGAAGACATTGCTCGTCAATACGCAACTTCCGTCGAAAGCTTGCGCAAACTCAATGGAACAGATCAAATTCGATTTGGTATGCGACTGAAAATCCGACAATATTAGGAATTATGCTTCACTCCGCCAGGTTTTGTGCATGCCGAACGAACTTAAAAAATCAGAATAAATCAACCAAACCAATCCTGATTTTTCCACAAAATCCTGCGAATCCCGGTATAACTTTTCAACCATGACAACAAGAGCATTACTCATTGAAGACGAACCCGAGGGACTGGAAAATCTGAAAAATCTCCTCCGTATGTATTGCCCCGACGTGGAAGTGGTGGCTACCGGAGGATCCAATGCCGACCTGCTCCAGTTGGTAAATGAAGATCGTGAAAACCAATATGATGTCGCCTTCCTCGACATTAGTTTGCCTGACGGTTTGGTGTTTCAAGGTTTGCAACAACTCGATGAAGTGCCATTTGACATTATTTTTGTTACTGCCTACGACAAATATGCCTTAAAAGCATTCGAATTTGCCGCGATCGATTACGTG
>JAGWYI010000700.1 GCA_018969455.1 Bacteroidota bacterium
CAGATCCAATCGCAGCAAATATGCATCGTTTATCCCACTTGCAGCCGATCCTGTAAACATATAGCCATTGTTAAAGGCCAAGCCCATGGATGGTCCAAAACCAAGCGGTGCACTCCCGGAAGCGCCATACTGCAATTTGCGCGCCCACAATGGATCACCCGATTTGTCGGTCCGCACGAAAAACCAGGTATTGGCACTCAACTGACCATAAATCAAATATCCGCCCGCATCCGAAAGTAACTTAAAGGCATTGCCGGGTATTTGGAAGCGTTTCAGCCACAAGGTATTGCCCGAAAGGTCTTTTTTCATCAAAAAAACCGCGGAATTGGAAGTGGGAAAACCCAATGTTTCATTGCCATCGTACAAAGCAACCAAGGCATTACCGTCAATAATCAAGTCGCGACCGTTGTAATCGGCTTTAAAAACGGTGTCTTGGTGGCTGATTTGTGCCCATGCAACACCACCGTTAAACGTGCCAAATTCAGCCAATAACTGACGACGAAATCCGGCATTAACCCCCGCTTTTACCGTACTTGCCCCAGTACCAAACAGGCGCATGTCGTCATAACGAACCAGTTTGGCAAGCACATCTGAACCCTGATACTTATACCGTTTTGCAATATCTGGAATGATGTTACCCGTATTACGATCTATTTCAAGCATTTCAGCCTCTGCAGTACCTGACTGCGTTTGGATGTTTTGATATATCAGGTAGTTTCCCCCTGAACCCAGCTCCAAACCACCCACCGAGCGTACATTGTTGCTGCTGATGCTTTTAGCCCATAAAAACTGATTGCTTTCAGGATTGTATTTAAAAACAAAACCCTTACGGGGTGTAAAACCCTGACCCTGCGTACCAATACCCAGCAGGAGCCCTTCCGAATCTTCCACCAAATCAGTAGGCAATACTGGTTCAAATTGATTAATGGCGAATTCGCGCAACCAATAACTTTCCCCCGATGGATTTATCTTTTGGATGAATGTTTTACCAGCCTTCAAACCTGCCAAATACACATTCCCATCACGCGACTTTACCATCGCAGAAATGTATTCCGATTGGTTTTCACGACCCAATACTTTAAAAAAACTGGAAGGATGGCAATTGCAGGATTGTGGATTTTGCACACCCGGCAGAACTTGAATCCGATAAGTGACAAGGGTATCCGCATTGGGGGCGCCGCTTACAATTACGTCAAAGGTGTCGGCATTTGCATAAACAACGCCATACACGTTGATGCTTTCGCCCGGGCACAACAGCACATCGCGGCTGATTTTTACCTGCCCGAAAGCATTATTTGCCCCAAAAAAGCAAACAAACAAGAGGAATAACTGGGAATGTTTGAAATAAGTCATGCGATTATCAGGTTTGTTGATTGAATCAAAGATAAAGCACTGCCATGGCTCCCGATTTGGAAAATTGCTATGTGTCGCAAATGTGACGCTTGCTCTGACCAAAAGTGGCAATCTGCCAATTTGTTATGCTCATCCGAACAAAGGCAAAATTTGTCTAAAAAACAAAACATCGCCCCACTTTACCAAGATATTTCTGAACAAAATTTTGCTATGAAACAACTTCAATCCTTCTTCCTGTTTTGTTCAGGTGTAGAACGGTCGCTGCTGGAGCGTTGCCCTTCCGACATCAACAAATACACCGGCATTGGCGCAACCGTTTTTTTTACTGGTGTATTGGCTTTTTGCTCCTCGGGATTTGCCTTTTACACGGTTTTCTACAATAGTTGGCTCGCGGTATTTTTTGGGCTCATTTGGGGTTTGATGATTTTCAACCTCGATCGATACATTGTCATGAGCATGAAAAGCATTGGCAAACGGGGTCGCGATTGGCTGGTCGCCTTGCCCAGGATTCTACTCGCCATCCTCCTGGCCTTAGTCATCTCCAAACCCCTGGAAATGAAAATATTCGAGCCCGAAATAAAAGCGGAACTCATTGTGATGGAACAAGCGGTGTTCAAACAACAGGAAGACCAGGTCAAAACCCGTTTTGCTGCAGAACTGCAAGAAAATGAAGCGAAAATAGCCGTCTGGAAGGCCGAAATTAGTAAAAAAATTGCCGCGCGCGACACGC
>JAGWYI010000050.1 GCA_018969455.1 Bacteroidota bacterium
AAGAACGCCGGAAAGAACTGGCCAAAAAAGCAAAAGCAGCGGGCGAAGACAGCAAAGTGGGTGTGCGAAATGCACGCCATAAAGCACTCGATCACATCAAAAAAGCCGTAAAAGACGGATTCCCGGAAGATTCCGGAAAACGCAAGGAAACTGAATTACAAGACCTTGTGAATAAATTTGTGGATCAAATTGAAAAAGTGATCGCAACCAAAGAAAAGGAAATTCTGACGGTATAAAATCGTTGCTTGCGCCCTGTGTTCATTTACCTTGCGGCCTGAAAAGGCCCTTATTTTCGCTATTCTTATGAATCTGGAAAAATTTTTGGTTATCGCCGGTTTCCCTGGCGTGCACAAACTGGTTGCAACCCGCAGCAATGGTCTGGTTATTGAAGACCGCCACGAAAAACGCACGCGTTTCGTACCCGTACGCCAACAACAGGTAACTCCACTGGCTACCATTGCCATTTATACCGATACCGAAGAGGGCACTGTGAGCCTCACCTCGGTATTCGAAAAAATGCTCGAATTACTCGAATCTAACCCACCGGTATCCCCCGATGCCAACAGCGCCGAACTGCGGGCTTATTTCACAAGCATTCTGCCAGAACATGATCAGGATCGCGTACACATTAATGACATCAAAAAATGCATAAAATGGTTTAGTTTTATGTTGAAAAATGGCATTTTTGAAGAAGCAAAAAAGGAAACAGCCAATGCCGACCAAACAAGCCTGCCGGAAACTGATCCCGTAGAAAATCCTGAAACGGATTTGCCCACCGAACAAACACCTGAAAACTAATTCGACCAATTCAATTTTATGTACAAAAATAAAAAGGTGGTAGTCGTTCTGCCGGCTTACAATGCTTCCAAAACCCTCGCAAAAACCTACAGCGAAATTCCATTCGACCTGGTAGACGAAGTGATTCTTTGCGACGACCATAGTAAAGACGATACCGCAGCCCTCGGTCGACAACTGGGCATTCAACATGTGCTTGTGCACGAAAAAAACAAAGGTTACGGGGGCAACCAAAAAACCCTGTACAATAAAGCCCTTGAAATTGGAGGAGACATTGTAATCATGCTGCATCCCGATTACCAATACACGCCCAAACTGATCCCTTCTATGGTAAATATCATCGGAGAAGAGTTGTATCAGGTGGTGCTGGGCTCCCGGATCCTCGGTATGGGCGCCTTGCGTGGCGGAATGCCTATGTATAAATATATTTTTAACCGGTTTCTTACCCTTAGTCAAAACCTGCTGGTACATTACAAACTGTCGGAATACCACACCGGTTACCGCGCTTTTAGCCGCAATGTGCTGGAAACCATCGACTTCAACCAAAATTCGGATGATTTTGTGTTCGACAACGAAATGCTGTCGCAAATCATTTATGCCGGCTTTGATATTGCTGAAGTTACCTGCCCAACCAAATATTTTGACGAAGCATCCAGCATTAATTTTCGAAGAAGCATGAAGTACGGTATGGGTGTGCTTCGGGTTTCTTTCAACCATTTTTTACAGCGTATCGGGGTTGCCAATTTCAAAATGTACCGCCGTCTCAAATAATCATGTGTACGGTTACCTATCTGCCTACACGCAACGGCTTTATCCTCACGCACAACCGGGATGAAGCCCCCGGACGGTCGCCGAAAAACATCGCATCCCGTACCCTACCCAACGGTACGCTCTTATACTGGCCCCCCGATACCCAGGCTGGGGGCGCCTGGATCGGAGCAAACGATCGGGGCTTGTGCGCCTGCCTCCTCAACGGCGCATTTGTCAAACACAAACACCTCCCCCCATACCGGCGCAGCAGAGGATTGATCCTGATCGATTTTTTCGAACAAAACAATCCAGAGTCCTTCTTCCAAAACATTGAACTTCATCAAATTGAACCTTTCACCCTCTTGAGCTTTGAACCAACGCAATGCTTCGAGTTGCGTTGGGACGGCCACGAAAAACACTTCAAATCACTCGAAACCCGAGATTCACACTTTTGGTGCTCGGCAACCCTTTATTCGCCAGAATTGCAAAAATTGCGCGAAACAGTGTTTCGTAATTGGGAAAAAGAACAGCCCGAATCGCCCGAACTGGCAAAAGCCATATTGGAATTACACCACCACGGAAGCATCGGCGACCCGGAAAACAACTATGTTATGAACCGACAAAACCGGGTGCAAACCGTGAGTATAACCCAAATTGAACGCCAGGAACACCACATCCACATTCGGTATGAAGATTTGCTGGAGGGCCAAACCGATATTCGAACATTCGGGCTTCCCGACCCAATCTAAAGGCTATTTTCTAACGATATTCAAATTATTGTTGACCAAGCGTTAAATTTTTGTCAAGCAAGCCAACTTTCCTTGCCAAATTCAAATCCTTATCCTTATTTTAGCTCCTGTATGTTCCTAATCCAATTGTTGCATCATTTTTTTCACTTCCCATGAGCCTGTAGCCAAGGTGTTTTCAAGCATTGACCGCGCGGCCATCACTAATCAGCTTATGAAATTAAAACTACTTGTTGTTGCCGTTATTTTGATGATTTCCGTGGCGTTGCGTGCGCAAAATTCATCCCGGGCCGATTTATCGATCTTCCCCAACCCTGCTGCCGAATTTTTTTCTGTAGATGACCATTCCGATCTGTTGAACGAAATCAGCATCATCAGTTTGGCCGGTCGCAAAGTGAAAATTTTTACTTACAATAAAGGAGAACAGTACTCCATTTCCGATTTGCCTAAAGGAATGTATCTGGTGCAAATGTCAGACAAGAACAAACGCATCCTGACCACCCAGAAATTGGAAAAAAGATAAACCAAGGGCCATTCTACCTTGATCCCGACAACAGAACCGGATTCTGATGTCGGGATTTTTTATTTCTTTTACCAAAAACCAAACAATCTTTTGTCGCTTGTATAAAACAAACCCGGGTCATTTGCAAATATCGCCCTTGCCGAATTACCTTCGCGTAGCGAATTTACGCTAACACATTCAACCATTTTTCCCACTCAGCTTCCTCCTACCATGCTTAACAAACGCATTCGCAAAGTTGCCGTTCTGGGTTCCGGCCTCATGGGTACCGGTATTGCTGCCCACCTTGCCGGTTGCGGCCTTGAAGTTTTGCTGCTTGATATACTCCCTTTCGACCTCAAACCGGAGGAAGCCACCGTTCCCGCTGTACGAAATCGGCTGGCCGCCCAGGCTTTACAAACTGCCCTGAAAGCAAAACCGGCTCCTTTTTATGACAATAAATTTGCCAGCCGCATAACCATTGGCAATTTTGAGGATCATTTGCCTGAAGTAAAACAGGTAGACTGGATCATTGAGGTGGTGGTTGAACGTTTGGATATTAAAAAGCAGCTTTTTGAAAAAGTAGAGTTGCATCGCAAACCCGGTACCTTGATTAGCTCCAACACCTCCGGAATTCCGATTCACCTCATGACCGAAGGCCGCAGCGATGATTTTAAGGCCTGCTTCTGCGGAACGCACTTTTTTAACCCCGTGCGTTACATGCGCCTGCTCGAAATTATACCTACCCCCGATACCAAAGCCGAAGTGGTCGACTTCTTTATGCATTACGGGGATGTAATTTTGGGCAAACAAACGGTTTTGTGTAAGGATACCCCGGCGTTTATTGCCAATCGCGTGGGCGTATATGCCATGGCCAAAATTTTCCAACTTACCCATGAGCTGGGACTTGGTATTGATGTAGTGGATCAACTTACCGGCCCCGCTATTGGGCGCCCCAAAACAGGCACTTTCCGCCTGGCCGACCTAGTTGGCCTCGATACCGCCGCCCATGTGATCAATGGCATGCGCGAAAACTGCCCCAATGATGAACAGATTGGTGCGCTTCAAATGCCCCAGTTTCTGCAGTTTTTGATCGATAACAAGTTTTTCGGCAATAAATCCGGACAAGGTTTTTACAAAAAAACTGCTGAAAAGGATGCAAAAGGCAGGCCAGTGGTGCTTGCTCTCAATTTAAATACCCTCGAATATGCTCCCGGCGCCAAGGAAAAATTGCCCATCCTTGATACGCTTAAACAAATTGAAGAGTTGCCGCGCCGCATGAAAGCCATTTTTAAGGGGGAAGACAAGGGCGCCGAATTGTTAAAACGCGCCTTTCTTGGCCTATTTGCCTATGCTTGCAACCGTGTACCTGAAATTTCGGATACCCTGTATGCCATAGACGATGCCTTACGGGCCGGATTTGCCTGGGAAAAAGGCCCCTTTGAATATTGGGATTTGGCCGGCGTGGCAGAAACAACGGAATTGGCCACTACCAACGGAGAAAAAATAGCCAACTGGGTGCATGAAATGCTTGCAGCGGGTCATACCAGTTTTTACAAATCGGAAAACGGACGCCGACTGTGTTACAATCCGGCCACAAAATCATACGAGCCCCTGCCTGGTGGTGATGCGTTTATTCTGCTCGACAACTACCGCGATAAAAAGCCTGTTTTCCAAAACGCAGAATGCATATTGCACGATATTGGAGACGGCGTGCTTTGTCTGGAATTCCGCTCCAAAATGAACGCCATTGGGGAAGGGATCCTAAGAGGCTTACAGGAATCGGTACAAATCGCGGAGACAGAAGGCTGGAAAGGCCTGGTTATTGGCAATAATGCCGCCAATTTCACGGTGGGCGCCAACTTGATGATGATTGCGATGCTTGCTTACCAACAGGAATGGGATGAATTGAACATGGCCGTTAACTTCTTCCAGCAAACCTCTATGCGTTTGCGTTACTCTGCCATTCCGGTGGTTATGGCCACACAAGGGTATGTATTTGGCGGAGGTTGCGAATTTTCCATGCACGCCGACGCCGTTGTGGCAGCAGCTGAAAGTTACATAGGGCTGGTTGAGGTGGGCGTCGGGTTGATTCCGGGCGGCGCAGGTACAAAGGAATTTGCAGTACGTACCTCCGATATTATCACCCGCGAAGGCGATGTCCAAATTCCGACCTTGATTGAGCAATTCAAAACCATTGCAACAGCGCAGGTTGCGACGAGCGCCTATGAGGCATTTAAATACGGTTATTTGCTACCACAAAAAGACCAGGTGGTGCACAATGCGGCACGCAACATCGCAGAAGCAAAAGCCAAAGTGTTGATTTTGAGTGAAGACTATACGCAGCCAATTCAGCGGAAAGATGTTTTTGTGCTTGGCCGCACGGGCTTGGGCGCCTTATATGCTGCTGCGCACACCCTGAAATTGGGCAAATATGCTACCGAACACGACATCAAAATTGCCCAAAAGATAGCTTGGGTACTTTGCGGGGCAGATCTCACCAGCCCACAAATGGTATCCGAACAATATTTGCTCGATTTGGAACGCGAAGCATTTCTTTCGCTTTGTGGAGAGGAAAAAACGCTTCAAAGAATCCAGTTTATGCTGGAGAACGGGAAACCGCTGCGCAATTAAAGGGTTTCGCCAGGTATTGCGCCCAGGCAATACCTGGCGAAACAATGCTAACAATAGGTCTCGAAGGCCATTTTCAGGTTATCGGCTATCACTTGCGCCGGGCGTCCTTCAATGTGGCGGCGCTCGAGCATGTGTACCAACTTTCCGTCTTTAAACAGTGCAATAGCAGGTGAAGACGGCGGATAAGGCAAGAGGAATTCCCGAGCCTTGGCAGTTGCCTCCTGATCCACGCCTGCGAAGACGGTCCACAATTGATCGGGGCGCTTTTCACCTTCAATCGCCATTTTTGCACCAGGGCGGGCCATAGCGGCCGCACAACCGCACACGCTGTTAACCACCAGCAAGGCAGTTCCACTGTGGTTGTTCAATTTTTCTGCAACGGCATCGGGTGTGCTCAAACTTTCAAAGCCAAAATCCGTCAGGTCTTGTGCCATCGGGGTAACGAGTTGTATCGGATACATGAATTGTTTATTGTTTAATGAATGCGCAAAGGTACAAAAGACGCCTTTTTGTGCAACTGCTATAGACGCCGTCTAAATAACAAATGAATGCAGTGCAATGTTCACGTTGTCGGGAATGTCAAATGATTCAAAATTCGACGTACCAGTCCGGGGCCCTCATAAATCAGGCCGGTATAAATCTGCAGCAGATCGGCGCCGGCATCCAGTTTAGCCTGAGCACTTTCCGGGCTGTCGATGCCACCTACCCCGATAAGTACGGTATTGGGGCCTAGTTTTTGGCGTAAATAAGCCAAAACGGCATTGGAATGAGCAAGTAAAGGCGCTCCGCTGAGTCCGCCTTGCCCCAATTTTTGTACTTGTGCCTCGGGAGTGCGCAAGGGCGCGCGTGCGACGGTGGTGTTGGTAGCAATTACGCCCGCCAGTTTGGTATGCAATACAATGTGTACAATATCATCCAGTTGTGCTTCATTGAGGTCGGGTGCGATTTTCAGGAGAATTGGTTTGGGTTTGTTTTCCTGCAGGTTTCGTGCTTGCAAGCGCCCGAGCAGGCGTGTGAGGGGTTCTTTTTCCTGCAGCGCCCTTAGCTCGGGGGTGTTGGGAGAGCTTACGTTCACAACAAAATAATCGACCCATGGAAAGAGCGCTTCGAAGCAACGCAGGTAATCGTCTTCGGCCTGTTCATTGGGAGTCGATTTGTTTTTCCCGATGTTTCCTCCAATAATAACGCCGCCCCAGTCGCCGCTGGCGCGCAATTTTTGCAAGCGTTTCACCAGCGCATCCAATCCTTGGTTGTTAAAACCCATTCGGTTGATGAGTGCTCGGTCGGCCGGTAGTCGGAAAAGGCGCGGTTGGGGGTTTCCTTCCTGGGGTATAGGGGTAACCGTTCCCACCTCTATAAAACCAAAACCCAGCATAGCCATAGCGCGAATGTGTTGGCCGTCTTTATCAAAACCGGCGGCGAGGCCTACTGCATTAGGGAAAGTGCATCCGAGTATGTTTCGCTGCATGTTCAAGTTGGGGCTGCAAAAAAGGCGGCTGATCCAATATCGGGTAAGAGGAAAGGCTGCAGCGAGGTCGAGCATGCGTACGGTGAGCGCATGCGCGCGTTCGGGAGCGAGTAAAAAAAGCAGTGGTTTAAAAATGGAATACACAGTGAAACGATGCTAATGGCGAATTTCCAGGCGCAATTTTTCGAGATCGCGCACCAGAAGTCGCATACGGTTGAAAGTGAGCAGTTTTTGGGCCCTTAAATCATTGAGCGTGGTTGTTACCGTTTGACGGCTGGTGGCGGTAAGGTTGGCAATTTCCTGGTGGGTTAAAAAATTGCGCACCACCCACTCGTACCCCACCCTTTGGCCTTTGGTTTCAACGAGATGAATTAAATATTCTACGATGCGGCTACGGCTGTCGCGAAAAACGAGAGATTCGAGCCGTCGTTCCAATTCCAGTTGTCTGGTACTGAAAATGCGCATGAAAAACAGGTTAAGTTCGCTACGCTCGCGCATGAGGCTTCGGAGTTCATCGAGGGTAACCACACAGGCTTCGGAATCTTCGAGTGCGAGGGCACTATCGCGCCTGCGATTTTCACCGGCCAGTGCCAGTTCGCCGAAAACCTCGCCTTTCCCTAAAATGGATTTTGTCACTTCTTTACCCTCCTCATTCATGCTGGATATTTTAACCCGGCCGGAAGTAATGAAGAAGATCCGATCGGAAGCTTCCTCCGGCACATAAAATAATTCACCTTTCCGCCATTTGCGGTGGTCGTGTTTCGCCATCCGGTTGGTGTTTCCCAATTTGTTGGGGCACAGCAGATGGGTAACGTCTATGTTTTCCAGTATCCACATGAAAGGGCGAAATTTATCTTAGTCTTCCGGTTTCAATTCCAATCGGGCAATCAGGTTTTGCACCACCGGATTTTGTTCAATCATCATTTCGAGTTTTTCCCGGGTGGTGGCGGGGCGCCTGGGAGCCATCGGGATTGGATCATCTTGCGGGGCATCTTCCTGGAGCACCTGAATTTTGATCAAGGGATCATGGAGGCGGTTTCGGAGGCTTTCCATTACCCGCATCAATTCACCCTGAATGTGGTTTCGGTCGATGCTTGTTTTCACATAAGCTTTCAATAATTTGTCGTGCAGTTCCAAACGGGCATTTTGGAAGGCCATACGCACCATTTTAGACTCAACAACCTGGGCATAAGCCAACCACTCTGAAGTTGCAGTTTGGAAGTTCAATTTACTTTCACGCCTTGCTTTTTCTTGTTCTTCTACTTCTACGGCAGCCTCAAAAGAAGCCAGACTTAGGGCTATTTTATCGGCTTTTTTCAATCCAGCATGTAATTCACCGGCAAGTGTAGCCAATTGATCTTTGTTTAATTCCTGGGCATTAGAGGCCTTTTGAGGTCCAGGAATGGCATTTGGAGGGGGATTTTCGGTCCCAAGGTTCAGGTCAGGCGTTTTTTTTTCCGGACCAGTTAGTTGCGCGGCCAGCATCGTTCGGCCAATGTACGCCATTTTTATCAGGGAAATTTCCACATGAAGCCTTTTATGGCGGGCCATTTTAAAATGAATATCGCATTCGTTGGCGAGGTTGAGCGCCGTGAGGACAAAGGAATTGGCCGCCAGTTTGGCCTGTCGGCGGTAGCGTTCGCGCAGCATATCACCGGTTTCGAGGAGTGCCAGCGTTGACTCGTCTTTACATACGAGGATGTTGCGCAAATGTTCGGCTAGTCCGTTTACAAATACATCGGGTTCGAAGCCTTTGCGCAGAATCTGATCGAACAGTTTCAGGATTTCCGGCACATCTTCAGCCAAAAGAGCGTCGGTAATTTGGAAATAATAATCATAATCCAGCACATTGAGGTGCTCGATCACATCGTTGTAGTCTATTTTTTTTCCGGATGAGCTGGTAATTCGGTCGAAAATAGAGAGTGCATCCCGGAGGGCGCCATCGGCTTTTTGGGCGATGATGTGCAAGGCATCATCTTCGGCCTTAATGCCTTCTTTGTCGCAGATGTTTTTCAGGTGGAGTACCATATCACCCGGGGTAATGCGGCGAAAATCAAAGATTTGGCAACGTGACAGGATGGTGGGAATGATCTTGTGTTTCTCGGTGGTTGCCAGGATAAAAATGGCATAAGGCGGTGGCTCTTCCAGTGTTTTGAGGAAGGCATTAAAGGCCTGTTGCGACAGCATGTGCACCTCATCGATGATGAACACCTTGTATTTCCCTTGTTGGGGTTGAAAGCGTACCTGCTCAATGAGGGCCCGGATGTGATCTACCGAGTTGTTGGAGGCGGCGTCGAGCTCAATGATGTTGAAGGAGGCATTTTCATTGAAAGACACACAGGAGCTGCAAGCATTGCAGGCTTCATTGTGAACACTTCGGTTTTCGCAGTTTAATACTTTGGCCAGGATGCGGGCGCAGGTGGTTTTGCCCACACCTCTAGGGCCGGTAAATAAAAACGCATGGGCTACGTGATCGGTAGCCAGGGCATTTTTGAGGGTACCTGCCACGTGTTGCTGCCCAACTACATCTTCGAAACGCTTGGGGCGGTATTTGCGAGCGGAAACGACGAAATTACTCATGTGGTGCAAAAGTACGGCTTTTCACCGGATCGAGAAAGGAAATGATAGAGAGGTTGAACTTGGTACGCAAGCGTGTACTAAACGCGTAATTTGTGCCAATTGAATCTAATACTTGGTAGTCCCGATACATTTCGAATCGAAATTGATGTACCTGGTTTGCAAAATAGCGCATGGTAAAACGATACAACAAATATTCATTTTGTGGGAAGTAATTGTCTGGATCTATGGGTACTTGAGACAGGCTTCCGTCCTGTTCAAGTTTAAACTGCCTCAACC
The DNA here is from genome assembly GCA_018969455.1 of Bacteroidota bacterium. Taxonomy (GTDB): domain Bacteria; phylum Bacteroidota; class Bacteroidia; order Chitinophagales; family Saprospiraceae; genus M3007. The sequence goes on from JAGWYI010000050.1 coordinate 9,749, forward strand.
GAACACTCTTTTCAAAAACTGTGCTGAAACGAACCCCCAGGTAAAAACGCCGGTTGGGGCTGAATTCTACCTGCCAGTTTATAGCGGAGCGCTGTTTATCAAAGCCATTAAGCTGCCGCTGGCCCATGTTATCAGGCTTGTATGGGGTCAGGTTGCGAAAATTCATGTTAAAATTCCAGCTCAAGCTTTGCGTGAAAAAGGAGTTTATAACCCATTTTTCCGAAACTTCAAAACCAGCAGAACCGGATTCTCTGTTTATTCGTGCCGATCCGAGTGCCTGAATGCCCAGCTGCAACCGTTTCCGCTGGTCGCTCGACCAGCGGAGATTGGTCCTCAAATCGGGTGAAACTTTTTGGGTAAGGTATAAGTCATTCAGCAGATAGCGAATGAGTTGATAATAGGGATTGTAATTGAATTCCCCATACCAACGTTGAAAGCGGCGGGATACGGCACTGCCGTAAATGCGGTAGATGTGATCTTGCATCCAGGTTTTGCTGAACCGAAACCCGAGTTCATATTGCAACATTCTGCCCAGGGGATGATATTGTCTGTGACGGATATCGAGTTCGGAAACAGCGTAAGGGCCTGTATGGATGCCATTTCCGTAAGCATCGAATTGGACCAAGGGGGAATTGACGCCGCTGAAGTACATAGACGGGCTTTTGTGCATTACACTCCAGGCCCATGCTCCATTGGCTTTGCCGAGTGCCAGGGCATACTGGCCGTTCCAGAGTACAGAATCGCGGCGCAAGCCCCAAAGAAGTCCTTGCACATTGGCTTTAAAAAAATAGCGGTTGCTGCGGTCGCGCAATTGTACATCGGCACTTCCGGTTTGGGAGTTGATGGCTTCTCCACCTACAAGTGCCCCGGCACTCAGGTTGATCCAGCTGTTGTTGGGTAAAGATTTTTCTACAGTTGCCATGGTATACGATATTCCGGCCTGGTTTTCGGTAAATGAGGAGTTGTCTTTTCGGAAAACTTCCACACTGGCGCCCGAGTATATTGCCTGGTATACACCAAGTCCCCAGCCCCCACGCATACGCGCACTGAAGCGAGCTGTATTCCGCAACTGAGGCTGGGAATATACCGAATAGCGGCAACTGTCGCATTCCCATATGCTGCGACGGAAAATAAGGGGGTTGCGGCTGGTTACTGTAAATGCAGCCGGATTTTCCCATTGAATGTGGCTTTTGGCAAAAAGCGGTGCAGCCTCGGCTGTAAATTGACGAGGACCAGGTAAGGCGGGATTTTGGCCAATTTCTAGTTTTGACTCTTGAGCAAAGGATGAGTAAGTATAATTCGTGGCAGGAAGCAAGCTTACATCCAGGGTGGCTGCGCTGTTGATGCCCCAACGTCCGTCGATGCCCATACTGGCTTTCAACGCGTCTTCTGAATACGGGAAAAAAGGGGCAAAATAGCTTGAATTTGGGTTGGCAATTAGGTTTACATAACTGTAAATGCCCAGCCGCAGTTCCTGTTTAATGATCCCCAGCCCTTCCAAATCGCCGTATTGCAGCACTTCATCGCCAATCAAGGGTTGTTGGGGGTTCCAGGTGCAGTATTCCCCGCTGCTTTGGCAGAAATAGCCCATTTGAAGGCCCCAGTGCTGTTCGCCTTTTACTGGAAAACGCAGCGCTTTCCAGGGAATAAACAACTCGGCTGTCCACCCGGCTGCTTCTTTATGCACCGCACTGTACCAGGCTGCGTCAAAGTTCACTTCCGTGCCATTTCCGCCAATGAGCGCATCGGATTGCAACCCGAGCGGGGTGATTTCGTAGCGGAGGGCGTTTTGTCGGTCGTGCCAGGTATCGAAAGCAATGGAAAAGCGGTCGCCTGAAGTGACCGCGTCTCGAAAACCGGGGTCGGAGCGCACAACAGACGCCACACATTCAACGCCAATGTAGATGCCGTCATTTGCTTTTAGCAGGCGCACCCGAGCGCCGTTTTTGGGTGTTTGTCCGAATACCGGCGTGCTGGTGGTAAAAGCATCCGCAATGGGCGCATTGCGCCAGCAGGAGTCGTTCAAAAGGCCATCGAGTCGGGGTTTTGAGCCGGAAAGTTCAGAAATCTGGTACTTGCGTTGGGAAAACAGGGGCGTGATTAGCCCAAATAACAGGACAAATAATAAAAATGGCTTAGGTGGCATCATGGGTGGCTGTATTTTTAGAAAAGACGTTTGGCAGACTGCATGGGTTGGTGGGTGGATCATTTAAGGCCTAACTTTGGGCCATGACAAATGTATTGATCATCTTTATAAAAAATCCGCGTTTAGGAAAAGTAAAAACCCGGCTTGCACGCACCGTGGGCGATTCCGAGGCTTTGCGCATATATCAATTGTTGTTAGAGCAAACCCGCCAAACCGCGCTTGGGCTTTCTGTACACCGACGCTTGTATTATGATGCATACATTGATGTAGATGATGCCTGGTTGAGCGTCGATTTTGAAAAGCACCTTCAAACCGGCGCTGACTTGGGAGCCCGCATGGAGCATGCTTTTGCCAGTGTATTTGCACAAGTTCCCGATGCGCGCGTGGGCATAATAGGTTCCGATTGCCCGGAATTGCCTGCCGCCACTTTGCAAAAAGCCTTTGATATGCTTGAAACTCACGATGCCGTAATTGGTCCGAGTACCGATGGCGGGTATTATTTTTTGGGCTTGCGCTCCTTTGATGCATCCGTGTTTCGCGGCATATCCTGGAGTACCGACGCGGTATTGCGTCAAACCCTTGAAGTTTTTGAGCAGCAAGGAAAAACCTGTGTACTGTTAGAGCCCCGTACCGACATTGACACAGCGGAAGATTGGCAGGCGTATTTGGTTGCAATAAAGGATGGCCGGATGTAAAAAAGTGGAAAATGTGTACAGAAGTGCGTTAAAATGTATTCAAGGTATTATATTTAAATGCTTTCTTTGAAGTGTGCTACTGTACCATTCAACTCGGGCAACTTTTGCCATCGATGAATGGTCATATTCAATCATTTTTCATCCACCATCCTATGCAAAAACTGTTTATTTATTTCACCTTTTTGGTATTGGGAATTGTCTCCTGCGACAAAAGCGATCCGGCGCCTACCTCTCAAAGTGCTTATCCGGGTACTTACACCGGCAAATACACCAGCCAATCGGCCAGCCCAAGCCCGAGCCAGGTAAATGCCGTTGCGGTATTAACTGCCGAAAGTGGCGGCATAAAAGTTACCCTTACCGCAGGCGCAAATGCAGCAACATTTACTGCCAATTTTACGGCAGACAACAAGTTGGAAATACCAACGCAATTGATATTTGGGGTAAGCACCAGCGGTACGGGCTCGTTGAGCAACAACGATACCGAATTGGGATTGACGCTTACACCAGGAAATGCACCC
>JAGWYI010000051.1 GCA_018969455.1 Bacteroidota bacterium
GCAAAAAAGCATTGCATTACCAAGGAATTCAGGCCAATACTTTTTTCTGGCGCACCCAGGACCAACAAGAAATTGACTACATAGAGGAACGCGACGGCAAAATGTGGGCCTGCGAAATGAAATGGTCGCCCAAAGCAAAAGCGGCTTTTTCAAAAACCTTTACGCAGGCATATCCCGAACATGTACTGCAAGTTATTCATCGCGAAAATTATTATGATTGGTTGGGTGTGGGGTAAAATTTGAATAGGCCTGAAACAATTACAATAAAAAAACGAACAACGATGATTTTCAAAGTAAGCACTTCCACCATTTACCATTGCTCCCTGGAAAAAGCCTTTCAAACCCCCATGCTCGGCGATGTGACCCAAGTGCATACAGGCTACGGCATCATGCCGCGCGTTACCCACACCACCGACGATGAAAATTGGGGTGTACCCGGCTCCAGCAAAAAAGTGTATGCGGCAAAATCCCTGACCCAAAAAGGCGGCTACATTTCGATGGACCATGTGCTCGAAAGAATTGAAAATCAGTACTGGAAAATACAGGTCGATGATTTTCAAGCCTGGATGCTGGGATTTTACAAGTTTGTGGGCGAATGGAAAACCACCGAACTGGAGCCGAATAAAATTTTGATTGAATACACCTACCACCTGCATGCCAACCAACCCCTGCTTTATCCGCTCAACTGGTTATTTGCCCACACTTTTTGGAAAACATATATGAAAAGGGTGCTCGAAAACATTCGAAAGATGACACTCACCCCATCCTAAATCGGAAATCAAACCTCCAATCGAAAATCGGAAATCGAACAAATCGGAAATCGGAAATCAAAAACTACTTATTCGCCAGTTGCCCGCAAGCCGCGTCAATATCCTTCCCCCTGCTGCGGCGCACCGTAACCGTCACACCATGGTCGGTGAGGTATTTCCCAAAGGCCATAAGTTGTTGTTCGCCCGATTTGGTAAACGGGCTGCCATCGATGGGATTGTACTCGATGATATTCACCCGCACGGGAAACTGGCGGCGGCACAATTGCACCAGGCGTTTGGCATCGGCGATGCTGTCGTTGTAATCCTGAAAAGCGATGTATTCGTACGAAATGCGCCCTCCGGTTTTTTGATAAAAATATTCCAGTGCTTCCATCAATGCCTCCAGCGAATTGTGGGCATTGATGGGCATTATTTCGTTGCGTTTGGCATCATCGGCGGCGTGCAGGCTCAAAGCCAGGTTGCTGCGAAAGCCGTCATCGGCCAGTTGGCGGATCATTTTGGAAATACCTGCCGTGCTGACGGTTATACGGCGGGCTGCCATACCCAGGCCCATTGGCGCTGGAGCCGTTAAAAACTCGATGCTTTTCATCGTTTGGGCGTAATTGAGCAGGGGTTCGCCCATGCCCATATACACCACATTGGTGATGCCGTGGCCGAAGCTTTCGCGGGCCTGGCGATCTACCAGCACCACCTGGTCAAAAATTTCGGAGCCTTGCAGGTTGCGTTTGCGGCCCATGCGCCCGGTTGCGCAAAATTTGCAGGTCAGGCTGCAGCCCACCTGGGTGCTCACACATACCGTATAGCGTTCGTCGGCGGGCACCGGAATAAGCACCGATTCAATTTTATAGCCGTCGTGGGTGAGCCATTGGGTTTTGATGGTGCCGTCGTTGCTGTGTTGCGTTTTGTTTTCAAAAAGCGGATACAGGTCAAATTGATCTTTCAGGCGCGTGCGCAAGGCCTTGGACAGGTTCGACATGGCGTCGAAATCGGTCACGGCTTTTACCCACATCCATTCCCAGATTTGTTTGGCGCGAAAACGAGGCTCTTGCCATTCGGCTAAAATGGCTTCAAGTTGCGCCAGGGTGCAGGCGCGAATGTTTTGTTTGGGCGTTGCTTCGCCTTCCGAAAGAATCAAATCAGTTTGTAACACAGGAACAAAGGTACGATTTTGCCGGTTTATCTTTTTTATAACACCCAAAATGCCCACGGGTTTGGCGGTTTGGCTAAAAAATACCCCTTAAAAACAACCCGGGCTTCGACAACATGGGATGGAATCGGCAGATTAGTCCTACTTTTGCGGCCGCTTGACGCATTGATTCAACAACGTTTTTTTGCTTTTTATAACCATTTAATTTCATACAGCATGTACAGAACGCATACTTGTGGCGCATTACGCCTTTCGGATGTTGGCAAAACCGTAACCTTGAGCGGTTGGGTAGCGATCAGTCGCGACCTGGGCGGACTCACCTTTACCGATTTGCGCGACCGATACGGCATCACCCAATTGGTGTTCGACATGGATGACAACGCCGAGTTGTGCATGCAAGCGCGCACCCTGGGACGGGAGTTTGTGATTCAGGCTTCGGGCATCGTGCGCGAGCGGGCGAGCAAAAATCCCAACCGCGAAACAGGCGATATTGAAATAAAAGTCACCGATTTGAAAATCCTCAACGCTGCCAAAACCCCGCCTTTTACCATTCAGGACGATACCGACGGCGGCGACGACCTGCGCATGAAATACCGTTACCTCGATTTGCGCCGCAATGCGGTGCAGAAAAACCTGATTTTTCGATCCAATTTGGCCATCGAAACCCGGAAATTCCTTTCAGAACAGGGTTTTATTGAAATCGAAACGCCCAATTTGATCAAAAGTACGCCCGAAGGCGCGCGCGACTTTGTGGTGCCTTCCCGCATGAACAAAGGCCAGTTTTACGCCTTGCCGCAATCGCCCCAAACCTTCAAGCAAATTTTGATGGTGGCCGGTTTTGACAAATATTTTCAGATTGTAAAATGCTTCCGCGACGAAGATTTGCGCGCCGACCGTCAGCCGGAGTTCACGCAGATCGACTGTGAAATGTCGTTTGTACACCAGGAAGACATCCTGAATATTTTTGAAGGGCTTACCAAATACCTGTTTAAGCGCACCTTGGGGGTCGATTTGCCCGATTTCCCGCGCATGACCTACGATGAAGCGTTTGCGCGTTTTGGTTCCGACAAACCGGATTTGCGGTTTGGAATGGAATTCGTGAACCTGAGTGATGTGGCTAAGGGCAAAGGTTTTCCCGTGTTTGACGGGGCCGAAACCATCCTTGCAATTTGTGCACCAGGATGCGCCCACTACTCCCGCAAACAATTAGATGAGCTGACGGAATGGCTGAAACGCCCGCAAATTGGCGCCAAAGGCCTGGTTTATGTAAAAATGGAAGCCGATGGCAGCATAAAATCCTCCGTCGATAAATTTTACAGCCCCGACGACCTGAAGGTTTGGACCGATCGCGCGGGCGCGCAAGCGGGCGACCTTTTGCTGGTGCTATGTGGGGAAGATGAAAAGACGCACAAACAACTCAACGAGCTGCGTTTGGAAATGGGCACGCGGCTCGATTTGCGCAAAGGCGATGATTTCAAACCGCTGTGGGTGCTCGATTTCCCGCTGTTGGAATGGGATGAAGCGGCCAATCGCTTCTTTGCCATGCATCACCCGTTCACGGCGCCCAAAGCCGATGACATTCCAAAAATGGAGTCAGATGACATTCAGGTGCTGAAGAGCATGCGCGCCGACGCTTATGACCTGGTAATCAACGGGGTTGAAATTGGTGGCGGCTCCATTCGTATCCACGACCGCGATTTGCAAAGCCGCAATTTCAAGTTACTGGGCTTTACACCCGAGGAAGCAGAAGCCCAATTCGGCTTTTTGTTGGGCGCTTTCGAATACGGTGCGCCTCCGCACGGCGGACTTGCATTTGGTTTCGACCGCTTGAATGCCGTCATGAATGGCGCCAATTCCATCCGCGACTTCATTGCCTTCCCGAAAAACAACCAGGGCCGCGATATGATGATCGATGCGCCGAGCGGAATCAAGGCAGAGCAGTTGAAGGAATTGGGGATTGATGTGCGCGCAGAAATCTAAACCGTAGAATTTTGCAGGGAATTGCATCTAATGCGATGCAATTCCCTACATATTCATCAAGTATTCCACCAAATTATCTTCAGCGGCCAGCTTGAGTTTTTTGCGCAGGCGATAGCGACTGCCTTCTACGCCGCGCACTGAAATATTCATCAAATGGGCCAACTCCTTGGTACTGAGGTTCATGCGCAGGTATGCGCTCAGGCGCAGGTCGTAAGGGCTCAAATAGGGATGGTTTTCTCGAAGGCGTTTTAAGAAATCGCCGTACACCGAATCAAAATGGACGGCAAATTGTTCCCAGTCGGCATCCAGCTGGGCATCGTGTTGCACCATGCGCACAATGCGGTCCAGGTCTTCCCGCAGGTCTTTGCCTTCCCCATTTTTTTGAATGGCTTTTTGCAGTTCTTCCTGAATGCTGCTCAAAATGGCGCCTTTTTGCACCAGGTGCATGGTGGCCAGCGCCAGTTCCTTGTTTTTAAACTGCACCTCATTTTCCAGATTTTCTTTTTGGAGGCGATCAATTTCCTGTCGGGTTTGCTCCATTTGGCGGCGTTGTTGTTCGCTTTTTTGGAAGTGTTCTGAGGCAAGTGCGGCTTTTTCGGCCTCAAAACGCACCCTTTGGCGGCGAAATGCCTTGAAAAGCAGCAGTGCAAGCAATGCAGCATAGGCCAAATAGGCCCATGCGCCTGCGTACCAAGGAGGATTAATGGAAAATCGGTAAATGTATTCCCGACTTTCCAAACCTGATGCCGTACGTGCTTTTACCCGAAAAGCATATGCTCCGGCCGGAAGGTGAGAAAAATCGAGTTCTGTTTTATTGCTCCACGATGACCAGTTTTTATCCAGTCCCTCCAGCATATACTGATATTCAACCGGATCAGATGTTGTATAGTGGGTAGCACTGAATGAAAAATGGATTTTGTTGTGTTGGGCAGAAAGAATACAGGGCTGAGCCTGTCCTGCCCCACCAAATAGGATACTATCAAATGGCTCATTGAATCGCACCTGATGGAGGTGAATTTGGAGTAAGGTATCGCGTTGTTTGAGTCGTTCGGGGTTGAGGAGTACAAACCCTTTTTCGGTTCCAAAAAAAACATGTTGCGGATCAAAGGGATAAATGTGTTCAAATCCGCCCACCAATTGGCTGGAAAGTGCCGGGAAAACTTGTTTTTGCACGTTTTTGCGCACACCTTCATCGGCAACCCATAGCACCCCGGTTTGATTTCCCTGGCAAAACCAAATGTTGCCGCGGTCGTCTTCACGCAGGTAGCGCGTACGTCCTTGTGCAGGGTCGAGTAAGGCATTTAACTCTGGCATGGGTATAAATCGGCCCATTACGGTATCCCACTTAAAAATTCCGTGTTCGGCAGCAACTACCGCAATATCACCTATTTTGAATACATAATTGAACAAGTCGGAGGGCAATCCATCATTTTTACCGAGTCGATGCACTTCAACGCGACGATTTCCAGGCAGCAGTTTTAATTGAAATACGCCACGGTAGGGATGAGACATCCAAATTTGGCCGTCGGCCGAACGAACCATGATTCGACACGATTCTTCGAGGCCTGCCAATTGCCATCGATACCGCCAAGGCATTCCAGCCTTGGGTCGCGTGTACCACGACAGTCCGGTATATGTGCCTACCAGCATACTCGTATCGCTCAGCGGAAGAAAGGTCCATGCGCCTGCCTGGTCAGACAGTTGTTGTGCCATTTGGCCAGAAAGCAGGAATGCACCTTCGTGATGCCCCATCCAAAGTTGATTTCCAGGCATTTGGAGGGTCCAAACCTGGCCGGTTGTGCCGGCAGCCAACTCGAAACGATGTTGGCTAAAGGGCGATGGAGTCGGCGTCCACGCACCGATGTACAAACCATTGGATGTACCCAAATACAATAAGCCTTCATGAATAGCCGCAGCGTAGCCAGTTCCTTCGAGATTGGGATCGGGCAAAACCCGAAAAAACGGGGCGCTCAGTTCCACCTGATCGATGCCGTTATCAAGCCCGAGCCACAGATTTCCGGAACGATCGCTAAATAGGGAAAGGATGTTATTATTTTGAAGGCCCGCGTTTTTGTCGAGCCAAAGTTGGCCTTTTCCTTGCAGGCTGAGGAGCATTAAACCGCCCAAAGAAGTACCCACGGCCAATTGTTTTTTGCCATATAAAGCAATGGAATAGATGCGTTTTTGCTTTAAAAAATCATCAACCGTGGTTTGCCAGGGATGAATTGTATTTCCCACTGCAACAAAAAAGCCATCTTTCAAGGTGGCAATCAAGAGACTGTCGTGTCCGATTGCAATCATGCCGCTAACCGGGCTCGAAAAAGGGACATTGTTAAAAGCTGGAGAAAATTGCTGCCCGTCAAAAAATAAAAATCCATCCCGGCCGGCATCCACATACAGCGTTTGATGCACAAGCTGCAAGTACCGCAACTCACTACCGGGAAAGAATACCCGCATTTGTCCTTGTTCATACCGGAAAATACGGTCGTTGGTCCGAAACCACACGGCGCCCTCGGGCGTCGAACAAATATCCCAAACGTCTTCAAAACTTCGGTTGGCTTCCGGAATCGTTGAAACCAGGCTATGGTATTTCAAACGGCCTTGCCGATCAGGACAAAAAAAGCCCAATTCGCCCTGTCCGCCAACATAAACGGTGTCGGCGCCTTGTGTGTGCAAGGCGCGCACGCAAGTGCCATTGGAAATCGGGTAGCATTGCCAAAAGGCGCCATCGAATTGCAGCAACCCCTCGTTGTTGGCAAAATACATCACGCCATCTGCACGCTGGCCAATGTCCCAGTTTTGTGTGCCAGCCTGGTATATGCGCTTGAAATGGTTGTTTACCGGTGGAAGGCCCAGGATGTCTGTTTGCCCATGGGCATTCAAGGCAAAAAGAAGGCAACAAAAAATCCCAAAGCGAATGGCCATAAATTGAATATCAAACGTAAGTACGCACCAAAGTATAAATTTATTGTGAAATACAAATCGTGGGCCCCCTTTCAACTTTTGTCGTACTCTTGTCGTAGTGCAATTTTCGAATCGAGTAACAGTGTCGTATCGAAATATGACTTTATTTAAATTTGAATAACCTAATTTTGACACTCGATTCGTTTCAAGTGCAAAATATAATTTTAAAATTCAAAAAAAATCAAATTTGCATATGCCATTCTTCATGAGGATTGGTTCAGGCATTGCGTTGTATGCGATCCTGGGTGTGCAAGTAGATTAACTGATGCTTTAACCTGAAAATTTTTGAACCATGCGGAAAAGCTTATACGCGCTTTTTTTGACCGTTCTTTTTGCAGCGCCTGTTTGGGCTCAAAAAACGGTACATGGCCGGGTAACCGGCGCCGACGGATCTCCGCTGATCGGAGTAACCGTTGCAATTTTAGGTAGCAGCCGGGGCGCTGCAACCGATATTGACGGAAAATTCAGCATGGAGAATGTCAAAGCCGACGCGATCCTGCAATTTTCCTACACAGGCTATCAGCCTAAATCCATAAGTCCGGGCAACGAAACCGAATTGCTCGTGGTACTGGAAGAAACGGCCTCTGTCATCAATGAAGTGGTGGTGGTAGGTTACGGATCCCAAAAACGCAGCAACATCAGCGGTGCGGTATCTACCATTACGGCCGATGAAATCAGCGAATTGCCCATTTTGCGCCCCGAGCAGGCCTTGCAAGGCCGTACCGCCGGGGTACAGGTGACCCAAAACAGCGGTTCGCCCGGCAGCACGCTCACGGTACGCGTGCGCGGAACCGGCACCATCAACAATTCCGATCCCTTGTATATTGTTGACGGCATTCCGGTGGATGGGCTCGATTTCCTCAATGCCAACGACATTGAAAGCATCAACGTGCTGAAAGACGCCGCTTCGGCGGCCATTTACGGGGCGCGGGGCGCCAACGGGGTGGTCTTGATCACCACCCGTACCGGCAAAAAAAACCAGGAAGGCAAAATCCGGTATGAGGCCTATTACGGTTCTCAAAGTACCTGGAAGAAAGCCAATCTGCTCGACGCGCGCGAATACGCCATCCTCAGCAATGAGGCTCATATTGCTGCCGGTGTAAAACCCCTGCCCGAATTCTCCAATCCCGATGCCCTGGGCAAAGGAACCAACTGGCTCGATGCCCTGTTTACCAATGCCCCCATTGCCAGCCACCAATTGGCCGTTTCGGGTGGTGGGGAGAAAAGCACCTACTCCCTATCAGGCAATTATTTCAATCAGGATGGCATTGTGGGTGGCGAAAAAGCAGGTTTTAAACGGTATACCGTTCGGTTCAATGGCACCCAAAGTGTAAAAAAATGGCTCAACATTGGTACAAATGTGGGCCTTACCAGCCTGACACGCAATGGTTTGCCCGAAAACAACGAGTTTTCAACGCCGCTCGTGCGCGCACTCAACATGGACCCTGTGACGCCGGTGCGCAAAGCCAATGGTACTTACGCGTATTCCCGCTATTCCGATACCGATATCACCAATCCCATCAATGCCATCGAACAGGCGCACGACCGCTGGCGATCCAACCGCATTGTAGGTTCGGTATTCGGTGAATTTTTGCTCGGAAACGGATTTAGTGTTCGTTCTACCTATAGCGTAGATGCCACTTTTGCCACCCAGGATATTTTTTATCCCAAATTTGACCTGAGCAACGATCCCGTTTTGAGCGATGCACCCTCCCAGGAAAAACGCCTCATCAATTCTGTGGTTAAAAACAACAATACCTGGCGCAACTGGCAGTGGGAAAATGTGCTCAACTGGCAACATACTTTTGGGGAAGCACACAGTGTACAGGCCACATTCGGTACAACCGCCCTGTACAACCGCCACGAATACAATGGCGGCGCCAACACCAACCTGCCCTCCAACAACTGGAAAGACGCTTACATTTCCAACACCATCGACCCCATTACCTCCCAAAGTGCTTATGGCGGCGCCGATGAATCTGCACTTAACTCGTATTTCGGACGAGTAAACTATGCCTACAATGACCGGTATATCCTGAGTGCTGCCCTCCGACGTGACGGCTCTTCCCGTTTCGGTATCAACAACCGCTATGGTTATTTCCCATCACTCTCGGCAGCCTGGGTAATGAGCCACGAAGATTTTTGGCATTCCGATCTGCTCAATTTCCTCAAACTGCGCGCCAGCTGGGGGCAAAACGGAAATGATAAAATCGGGAATTACAGCTTTACCACCATCGTTAATTCAGGTCAGAACTACACCTTTGGGCCCACCCAAACCATCACCAATGGCTCAGTAGCCCTCACAGCGGCCAATCCTGATCTGAAATGGGAAACCATCACCCAAACCGATTTTGGCGTCGATCTGGAATTGTTGCAGGGAAGAATCAACTTTACCGGCGATTATTATATTAAAAATACTTCAGATATGTTGTATGCAGCGCCTATTCCGCTTACAGCCGGAACTGAAGCGCCTGTGCGCAATGTAGCCAGTGTGCGCAATAAGGGTCTTGAACTTGCGCTCAATTACCGAAACCGCGATCATGCCTTTAAATACAGTTTTGGAGGAAATATCGCATTTGTAAACAACAAGGTCACCAGCCTGGGTGAAGGCGGACAACCTGTCTTTGCCGGTCATGTACAATCATCCAATGCCAATGTAACGAAAACCGAGGTAGGACATCCCATCGGATCATATTTTGGCTATGTACAGGAGGGTATCTTCCAATCGCGGGAGGAAATTGCCTCCAGCGCCTTCCAAAACGAGGCAACAGCACCCGGCGACATCAAATTTAAAGACTTGAATGGCGATAAAATCATTGACGCCCAGGACCAAACCTACATTGGAAACCCGGCGCCCGATTTTACCTATGGCTTGAACTTCGATTTTGAGTACAAAGGGTTCGATCTGGGCATTTTTCTTCAGGGAAGCCAAGGAAATGATTTGTACAATGCCACCGTACGGTACGACTTTTCCTATGTAAACCGGCCGGTGCATGTTTTGAAAAGGTGGACCGGCCCCGGTACCTCCAATACAGAGCCAAGGGTAAACCTCAGCGATCAAAACCAAAACGCCCGTGTGAGCACCCGGTTTGTAGAGAACGGATCCTATATGCGCGTGAAAAATGTGCAGTTGGGTTATAATTTACCCCCTGTTTGGTTGAAAAAAATCAAATTTGACAAATTACGTCTTTACGTTTCTGCTCAAAATTTGTTTACTTTTACCCAGTACACAGGCATGGATCCGGAAATCGGGGCATATAATGGCGCTTTGGATTCGGGCATCGACCGCGGTTTTTATCCGCAAGCGCGCACCTGGATGGGTGGCGTTCAGGTAATGTTTTAACCCAATTAAATTTCGAAAAAAATGAAAATTAAACATATTATAATTGTTTCCATTGCTGCCCTTTTTGTTCCAAGTGCATGCAGCAAAGATTTTCTGGATCGGAAACCCCTTGTTGGTTCCACCGAGGAAAATTTCTACAAAACACCGCAAGACGCCGTTGCTGCGGTAAATGCGGCCTATGCAGCCCTTCAATTCGAAATCTCACCGGCAGGACACTTCCGCTGGTTTTGGGGCGACATCATGTCTGACGACGCCACAAAGGGCGGATCTGGCGACAACGATGTGAATGCTTTATTGCAACTTGAAACATTTAAAGGCCCGGTTAATACCGATTTGTTGGAATCGGAATGGACGGCCGATTTTGAAGGCATTTACCGGGCCAATGTGGTATTGACCCGCGTTCCTGAAATTGAAATGGATGTCGAATTGAAGAAACGCATTCTTGCTGAAGCGACTTTTATTCGGGCTTGGTTCAATTACAATTTGGTTACCATGTTTGGCGGAGTTCCCAAGGTTGATCATTTATTGGCTCCGAGTGAATACAATTTACCAAGATCCAGTGCCAGTGAAATTTGGGCATTTATTGAACAAGATTTGCGCAATGCCATAGATGGTTTGCCGCTTCGGAGCCAATATGCTGCCGCCGACCTTGGCCGAATTACCAGGGGAGCTGCACAGGCATTGTTGGTTAAAACGTATTTATGGCAGAAAAAATGGCCCGAGGCTCAAACTTTGGCTGAAGCCATCATTGCATCGAATGAATATCAATTGGTACCCATTTTTGCCAATATTTTCACAGTGGCTGGCGAAAACAACAGCGAATCGGTATTTGAAATTCAATACATGAATGCTTCAGGTGGAAACTGGGGTAAAAACAATGCCAATGAGGGCACATTTACCAATGTGTTTCAGCGCGCGCGCGGAACCTTTGGAGGATATGGTTTCAACATTCCAACCGATGCACTGGTTGCCGAGTTTTTTAAGGAAGGCTACGAAGACCCCCGCTTGAAATCAACCGTATTCCGGGTGGGCGACCCAATGGGCGACCGCGGCACCTTTACCATTGATGCTACCGGCGGTTTCCCTTACAAGTATTACGCGAAAAAATACTTCAGCAACAAAAGTGAAGAAGCGCCATTTGGCGACCCCAATCCCAATGGCGAGTCGAACGACAGGGTAATCCGTTATGCCGATGTATTGCTAATGCATGCCGAGGCGGCTTATCACAATGGCAATGAATCGGCAGCGCGCACCTCGCTGAACAAGGTACGCGCCCGCGCCCGCGGAAACACGCCCTCCCTGTTGCCCGATGTTACCGCTACTGGCACTGCCCTGCTGGATGCCATTTACCACGAACGCCGCGTTGAACTGGCGCTTGAAGGTCATCGCTTCTTCGATTTGGTACGCACGGGTCGCGCTCAGTTGTACCTGGGCCCCGATGGGTATCTTGATAACGTACACAGCCTGTTTCCGATTCCGCTTTCCCAAATTCAGGCAACCAATGGAGCAATAAAACAAAATCCTGGCTATTAAAAAAATCAAACATGAAAAACATCAAATATATCTTACCTGTGCTGCTGGGCTTTGCTTTCTGGGTAGCCTGTCATCCTTACGAAGCCGATGATGTCACACTGCCTGCATTGCCGGCGGCGCCGAGTTTCAGCATCAATTACGTGCAAGGGGACTCAAATCGGGTGGTAGTCACCGACAATTCTACCGGTTATTTCGAACGCTTTTGGGATTTTAGCGGCGGGGTTCCCGGCAAATCGGCCCGGGCGCAGGATACCATTTTTTATCCTAAATCAGGAACCTACACCATTACGTTGTACGGCTCCGCCACGGGCGGCGCAGGAACGGCACAAAGCGTAAAAGTGGTTAATATCAAAAAAGATGCACAAGCACAATGCGATCCGCAGGTGAGCCTCCTGACTGGAAACTGTGAAGCCCCCGGCAAATGCTGGACATTTTCAACAGCGGCTGGCGCCGTGAGCGTGGGCCCTACCCCGGGTTCGTCTGAATGGTACAAATCGCCCTTAAACGGGTTGCAAGCCGCACAATATGATGACAGTTTCTGCTTTTATTTCGACAATACGCATTTCCAGTATTACAACAACGGCGGAACAGTTGACCCCTTCAACGGGTATATTGTCATCCCGTTCAATGCGCCCAGTGATCTGAAATGGATTCTTTCAAAGGGAACTGGCGCTGGCGGCCTCGATCAAATTTTGTTGCCTAATGGCGCGTTTCTGGGCGTTATGGATTCAGGCCCCAACTATGATATTGTCAGCATGACCGAAACGACCCTTGTGGTGCGCAGCAAAATCATCAACAGCACAGGCTGGTTTGAACTTACTTTTGTAAAAAAATAAGAATGCTTTTTAATTGGAATACTTTTTTGGTGAAAGCAGCAGGCTTCGGCCTGCTGCTTGTTGCAGGAGCCTGCAAATCGGGAGAAAAACTGCCTCAGGGGGGAAAACTGGTATGGCACGACGAATTTGACTACACCGGATTGCCCGACTCCTCCAAATGGGACTACGATGCAGGCGACGGATGCCCCCATGTGTGCGGTTGGGGAAACAATGAACTGGAATATTATACCGTTCGAAGAAAGGAAAATGCCCGGGTTGAACAGGGTATGCTTGTGATTGAAGCCCGAAAAGAAGAAAAAAATGGATATCACTACACTTCAGCTCGCCTGGTAACCCGAAACAAGGGCGATTGGAAATACGGCCGTATTGAAGTGCGTGCCAAAATTCCGGTATGCCGCGGGTCCTGGCCAGCCATCTGGATGCTTCCAACCAAACCTACTTACGGAAATTGGCCCCGTAACGGCGAAATCGATATCATGGAAAATGTAGGATTTATGCCCGATTCCATTTTTGCCACCGTACACA
>JAGWYI010000701.1 GCA_018969455.1 Bacteroidota bacterium
CGCGGTATTTTTCCCAGGTATTGTTTGTTTATGTACCATTTCTGGACATTCCGGATGCGGCACGGAAAGAACTGCCAGGGTACTGCTTTTTTGATCTCTTTTGCCTGAAAGGCCATTAATGTTTTGAAATCATGCGCATTATAGGGGGAAAATTCAAGGGCCGGCGATTCGAACCGCCCGCCGATCATTGGCCTACTCGGCCTACCATGGATTCGGCACGGGAAGCCTTGTTCAATATTCTAAATAACCAACTGGATTTTGAAAGCATCCGGGTGCTCGATCTTTTTGGTGGAACCGGCAGCCACAGTTATGAATTTATATCCAGGGGTTGCGAAGATGTTACCTATGTAGACAAATTCGGACCTGCAGTGCAGTTCGCAAAAAAAATTGCCAAACAGCTGGATATTGAAGCCTTTATGAAGATATACCAAATGGATGTATTCCGGTTTATAGACCACAATACCAGCCAGTACGATTATATTTTTGCCGGACCGCCTTATGCGCTGCCCACCATTGACACCATTCCAGACTTAATTTTTGAAAAACACCTGCTTTTGCCCGACGGGATTTTCGTCATGGAGCACAATCCGCACCATGATTTTTATGACCATCCGCATATTTCCGACATTCGAAAATATGGCAAAACGATTTTTTCGTTTTTCAAATAGGCCTTACTCCAAATTTGGCGCCAGCCATCGGGCCGCCTGCTCTACCCTCATGTTTTTCCGTTGGGCATAGTCGGCCACCTGATCCATGGTAATTTGGCCCAAACCAAAATAGCGGGCATCCGGATGTGCAAAATACCATCCGCTTACCGAGGCAGCCGGATACATGGCATAATGTTCGGTTAGATGAATTCCC
The DNA here is from genome assembly GCA_018969455.1 of Bacteroidota bacterium. GTDB lineage: Bacteria > Bacteroidota > Bacteroidia > Chitinophagales > Saprospiraceae > M3007. The sequence goes on from JAGWYI010000701.1 coordinate 862, forward strand.
AAGGCATCTGGATTCAGCAACTGCCAAATGGTTTCTTTTTCTGTATGTTCCGGGCAGGCCGGATAGCCTGGGGCAGGCCGGATACCGGTGTAATTTTCTGCAATCAATTGCTGATTATCCAGGTTTTCCTGGGGTGCATAGGCCCAAAATTCTTTTCGTACCCGTTCGTGTAAATGTTCGGCGAAAGCTTCGGCCAGTCGGTCGGCCAGTGCTTTCAGCATGATTGCGCTGTAATCATCGTGGGCGGATTCGAATTCTTTTACCCATTTTTCAATGCCAATTCCGGCTGTAACGGCAAATGCACCAAGGTAATCGGGCTTACCCTTGGGCGCAACATAGTCTGCCAAACAAAAATTGGGTTGTCCTGGCGCCTTTTCAATTTGTTGACGCAGGTGATGCGCCACTACCTGGGGTTTATTTCGATCTTCATCGGCATACAGTTCAATGTCATCGTGCCCTGTTGCGTTGGCCGGGAAAATGCCGAATACGGCTCGGGCCGTGAGCCAGCGTTCGTCGATGATGCGCCGAAGCATGCTTTGGGCGTCGAGGAACAATTTTCGGGCTTCCGTACCCACAATTGGATCTTCGAGCAAGGCAGGATACTTCCCAAACAGTTGCCAGCTTTGAAAGAAGGGTGTCCAGTCAATGTAGGCGCTGAGCACTTCCAGGTCATAGTTTTCGAAGGTTTTAACGCCTACAAAAGCAGGTTGGACCGGGGTAAAGTTTGTCCAGTCTATCTGGAAGCGATTTTCACGAGCCTGTTGGATGGGAAGAAATTGCTTATGCGCCTGTTTGCCTGCACGCGTGCGCCGCAGTTGCTCGTATTCGTCCTTTATCTGATTGACAAACAACGCATGATCTGCTTCGTTTTCGGTCAGCAGCGCACTTGCCACTGCTACGCTTCGGCTGGCGTCCAGCACATGCACCACGGGTGCATTGGCGTATTGGGGTTCAATTTTAACGGCAGTATGGGTTTTGGAGGTGGTAGCGCCGCCAATCAACAAGGGCAGTTTGAAGTTTTGACGTTGCATTTCCTTGGCTATATGCACCATTTCATCCAGGGATGGGGTGATCAAGCCTGATAATCCGATGATGTCTACCTGGTTTTTGCGCGCCTCATCCAGAATTTTATCAGCAGAAACCATCACACCAAGATCTACAATGTCGTAATTGTTACAACCTAAAACCACCCCTACAATGTTTTTT
>JAGWYI010000052.1 GCA_018969455.1 Bacteroidota bacterium
CGCTTCCTCGCGGCCTTTGTTGAGTTTGTTGGAAACCAGTGCGAGGGCAGCCTTTACAGCCAGAAAGGCATTTTCGGCATCGGCGCGTTCTTTTGCCGAAATTTTGTTGCGGCGGTGGGCGAAAACGGCGCGCGTCCGTTTGGGCTTTTCAGGAGCCGGGGAGTTTACCTCTGTCACCAGGCTTGGCGTTGCTGGGTCTGGCCTTTGCCAGGTTTGGTTGTTGCTTATTTGGGTTTCAAGGGGCTTTTGTGGGGAATGCAGCATCCACCAGGCTCCGGCGCCGAGAATTACTGCGGCTGCGGCGACACGCAACAACCGGCGGTTCGGGGTGTAAAGCACCCGCATAGGAGGCCTTCCTTCAAACGAAACGGCTTGTTCGGCCTGGATTGCCTGGAACAAAGGCGCAAATGATTGCAGGCGTGGATCAACCGCTCCCGAGTTGAAATAGCGTTGGAGCAGTTTTTCTTCTTCCAAACTGGTTTCGCCCTCCCAGTAGCGGTTCAGTAAATCTGTTATTTCTGCGTATTTCATGGTGTAATGGTTTCAATTCCAATGAGTTTTTCGCGGATGGCTTTGCGGGCCCGGTGCAGGTTGACTTTAACCTGATCCAGGCTTATGTCCATTAAATCGGATATTTCTTCATACGTGAGCGCCTCTATATCGCGCAAATGCATCGCAATGCGTTGCTTTTCAGGCAGTTCATGCATCAATTTTCGAATCTGTTCAATCAAATCGTTGCTTTCCAGGGCATCGGCGGGGGTCGCATGCTGATCGATGCCTTCGGGCGCGGCTTCCAGCGGCTGGGCGCGCCGTATGCTGCGTGCGCGGTTTTTGTCGAGCGCCCGGTTGCGCGTAAGCGTCATACACCACGCTTCCCAGCTTTGAACCCGATTTGTTTGATCGTCATCGGTTTTCCACACTTTTTCCATAACTTCCTGCACAATATCTTCCGCCTCGTGCAAATTCCCGGTAATTTTCAGCGCAAACCGAAACAGCTTGTGCCGAATGGGGAATATCTGTTGTTGGAAGATTGTCCTGTTCATAAATGGTGTGCCAGGGTTACAATGCGGTGTTTTTGCTTTCAATTCGTTTGATACATGCAAGACGAACCCTCGTCGAAAATGTTACAAACGGGCGATAAAAAAAGATTTTTTTACAGATAATTTTATATTTAATATTTTATTCATTTAAATAAAATATTTTATAAAATAAAATTATTTTAAATCTAAAAATGGTTTTTCGATAAATCGCCAGCTCAGGCGCGCGAGCGCATACGTGGCTGCGAAGGCGAGCAGCATGTATGCGATTTGTACCCACATCAAGGGCAGGCCGGCGGCCTCGAGCGGTTGCTGAATGTACCAATAATAAGGCATACGCAAGAGTTGATGAAATACATACAGTCCGTAACTGTACATCCCGATGTGTCGGAGAAAGGCATTTTGGCACAGGCTTTTCACCAGGCTTTTTTCACAAAGGGCCAGGTAAACAAAGCCGGTGAAGGCCAAACCGGCCAGGGTTCCGCGCAGGTGATAATGGTGTTTTACAAATTCATCGTTTTGGGCCACCAGAAAATAGAGCAATCCAAAAAAGGTGAGAAAGCTCAGGTCGCGAATGATTATTTGTTCTATTCCTTTGAATGTTAAGCGTTTGTGGAATAACAAGGTGGCAAGGAGGCTGCCGCCGGCCAAGCCATCGAGCCGGCAATAGGGCAAAACGTAGGCGGCTACCGACCATTCCTTGCCCACCAGGGCATCGGTGTTCATGCGGGCCTGCTGGCTGAATGCAAGGATGAAAACACAGAGAACGGGAATCCATTTGCGTGGCAACAGCCAAATGATGAGCGGCCAAAAGAGGTAAAACTGTTCTTCCACTGCCAACGACCAAAGATGACTCAAGCCTGCATAATTGGTTTGATACAGCCAGCCTTCGTTCAGGAAGGCGTCTTTGAGGGCCATGGCTACATTGGGGACAAAGGCAAGCAGCCAGGCCATGGAGTCGTATCCACGCCACATCCGGCTTGGGTCGACGAGCAAAATGGCCAGCATGGCATATAATACAACGGTGTAGTAAAGCGGGAAAATGCGCAAAAAGCGCCGCCAGTAAAACCCCCGGAAATAAGCGGGGGAATCTTTTGTTTTAAGTAAAATACCGGTGATAAGAAAACCGGATAAAACAAAAAACAAATCAACGCCCAGCCAGCCGCTGTGCGCCAATTCCCACCACCAGCGCGTACCAAATTGCGGCTGGAATAAAAAATGGCTCGACAGTACCATCAGGGTGGCCAGGCCGCGTACCCCATCGAGCGCCGAAATTCTGGAGATATTGCTCATTTGATGGGCAAAGAAACGGCAAAATTGCACCCTTTTTACTTCTTTAAAACCTTTTCCATAAAGACAGGTTGGAAACGATGTGTAATCGCCTATTTTTGCCGGGAATTCAACTTTATATCCAATGGGAGAACAATTTCAACCGGAAGACTGGAAACTGGAGCAAGGCGAATGGCTCGACGCTTTGGAAGAGGTTTTAGAAGCACATGGCGCCGAACGCACGGGCGCTCTTTTTCAGCAATTGCGCCGACTTTTGGCGCGAAAAGGCGTTGCAACGGGCGGCGCCGCGCTCAATACCCCTTATATGAATACCATTGCCCCCGACGATCAACCAGCCTATCCGGGTGACCTGGAAATGGAGCAACGGATTGAAAATATCATCCGCTGGAATGCGCAAGCCATGGTTTTGCACGCACAAGATAAAGATTTGGCCCTGGGAGGCCACATTGCCACTTTTGCGGCATGTGCAACCATGTTGGAGGTATTGTTTAATCATTTTTTGCGGAAACGCTCAGCCGATTACGGCGGAGACCTGCTTATGTTTCAGGGCCATGCCTCCCCGGGTGTGTACGCACGTGCCGTGTGGGAAGGTCGTTTGCCGCTTGAAGCCATTGCCAATTTCCGCCAGGAAACGCTGGGAGGCGTATCGAGTTACCCGCACCCACGCCGCATGCCGCATTTTTGGCAAGCGCCTACCGTGAGCATGGGCCTGGGACCTATGACGGCCATTTACCAGGCTCGATTTATGAAATACCTCGAAAATCGCGGCCTTAAACCCGAGAACGGAGGAAAAGTATGGCATTTTATTGGAGATGGAGAAATTGACGAGCCCGAAATTTATGGCACCATCGGCATGGCCAGCCGCGAAAACCTTAATAACCTGGTCTTTGTGGTGCATTGCAACCTGCAACGCCTCGATGGACCAGTGCGTGGAAACGGCAAAATTATTCAGGAAGTGGAACGCCATTTCTTCGGCGCATCCTGGGAGGTTATCAAAGTAGTTTGGGGTTCTGAATGGGATGAATTATTCGCCAAAGACGAAGATGGCGTGTTGCTCGATCGTCTGGAGGCGCTCATTGATGGAGAATACCAGGAAATGACCAATATGGATGGCGCTTCCATTCGGCAAAAACTGGTAAATGACAATCCTAAAATTGCCGCCCTCTTATCGGATTATTCAGATGAAGACCTCAAAAAGATGCGACGCGGAGGCCATGATGCGCTTAAAGTATTTGCTGCCTACCAACACGCCGTGAAATCAGATAAACCTGTAGCCATTATTGTAAAAACGGTAAAGGGCTACGGCATGGGTAAGGCCGCCGAAGGGAAAAATAAAGCGCACCAAACGAAAGACTTAAGTGATGAAAGCCGCATAGAAACCAAAAATCGCTACAACATTCCGCTTAGCGACGAGGCCGCCAAGGCTGCCGAATTCTGGTTTCCCGGCCCCGATGATGCGGCCACGCAATACCTGCATGCGCGCCGAAAGGCATTGGGTGGTTATTTGCCCGAGCGCATTGAAGATCATGCGCCGTTTAATTTGCCCGAAATCGGTATTTTTGAAAAACTGTTGAAAGGCGCTGCAGCATCGGGCAATAAAGCGCAATCTACCACAGGCGCCATGATCGACATCATGAGCCAACTGATTCGAAACCAGGAAGTTGGTAAATACATTGTGCCCATTGTGCCCGATGAGGCCCAAACCTTTGGTATGGAGCCTTTGTTTAATTCGGCCCAAATCTGGAACCAGAAAGGCCAGTTGTACACCCCGCTTGAAATTGGTATCTCGGTTATTAAATACAAGGAATCCAAAACGGGTCAGGTTTTGCAGGAGGGGATCAATGAAGACGGCGCCACGGCTTCCTTTACGGCCGCCGGAACAGCCTATGCGCTGCATGGACTTCCAATGGTTCCTTTCTACATCTATTATTCCATGTTTGGCTTTCAGCGCGTGGGCGACATGGTATGGGCTGCCGCTGATATGATGTGTAAAGGTTTTTTGTTGGGCGGCACAGCCGGACGCACCACGCTGAACGGAGAGGGTTTGCAGCATCAGGATGGGCATTCGCACCTGATCGCGCAAACGGTACCGGCGGTGATCAGTTACGACCCGGCTTTTGCCTACGAATTAGCGGTAATCGTTCACGATGGTTTGCGCCGCATGTACGTTGAAAATGAGCATAAAATATATTATATCACCTTGTACAACGAGAACCTGTTGATGCCCGAAATGCCCGCAAATGTAGAGGAAGGCATCAAAAAAGGCATGTACCGCTTCAAAAAAGCGGATAAAAAGCCGGTGAAAGCGGGCGTTAAGGCCCATTTGTTTGGTTCCGGGGTGATTATGGACCAGGTGTTAAAAGCCGCAGAAATTCTGGAGTCGGAAGGTGTGCGCACCGATGTGTGGAGCGTTACTTCCTGGTCGGAACTGTACCGGGAAGCCAGTGCCTGTGAACGCTACAATCTTTTGCATCCGGGTGTGCCCGAGAAAGAGGCCTATGTTCAAACCCTTTTGAAGGGTGAAGAGGGGGTATTTGTAAGCGCCAACGACTGGATGAAAATGACTGCGGGCCAATTGGCTCCCTGGATGCCGGCCGATTTTGTGAGTTTGGGAACAGATGGTTTTGGTTTGAGCGAAAGCCGTGAAAACCTGCGAGATTATTTTGAAATCAGCGCCAAATACATCGCTTTTGCAGCGGTGCGCCAGTTGCAACGTAAAGGAAAAGTGAGCGATAAAGCAGTGCTGGAATTTATGGAAAAATACGGCATTAATCCGGACAAGAAAGATCCTATGTCGGTTTAAATGCCTCATAGGGCCGAAATATACCAGAATTCGCCGGATTTTGTGGATAAACAAGGATGGATTTTGCTGATTTATAATGATTTATAAAGATGGTTTTGCGCAAAATCTGGCGGCCTAAAGTATACCATGTAAAAAGGGTTTCCCATCTTTTGGGAAACCCTTTTTGATAAGCATTCAGAAAGTAGGATAAACACGAATCGGAGATTTTAAGATGGCCTTTCTGAAGTGGGAGTAAAAAAACAGCCCTCCGTCCTCTCTCCTTTGAAAGGACCGGAGGGCCCCCGCCTTCGGTTATCTTAAATCCGGGCGCTAAGCAGCAGTCCGGAAATTTTTCTTGTGTGTGTTGCTTTCAGAATTAAACTCCGAGACAAAATTCGAAGCGCAATAAAAGTGCAAAAAAGAAGCAGGTTTTAATCGCAAAGAAGTAAGGCCTGTTTTCATGGTTATCGCCGCAAAGCCGCCAAATCTGATCGTTTCTTTCCCTAATCCCGCCGTTCCCTGCTTTTTCGTACTCTTGTTGATGCAAAGATGTGGTTTTTATTTTGAATTATACTAGCTCTCTTTTGAAGTTTTGGCAAAAAACAGGGAATTTTCATTTTCATTTGTGCAAAAAAAGGCCAATATTCTTGTTTAATTGTTAGTGTTTCGGGAGAATTATTGTTTAATATTTATCAATTTGGCAGATAAAATGCATAGTATCGAAATATTTATAAATTCAAAAAAAAGTGCAAAAGAGTGCCGCTTTCTCTAAAAAAGCCGCCGTTTTCTTGCTAGGGCCGCCGTTTTCTTGTTTGCAGGTATTCGGTCTTAGTCCTTAAATTGTTTGCCGCGAAGAGCAGGAAACCGGTTTCTACCGGATTCAGGGAAGGGGATCGCAAACTTCGGAAATTGAGATGTATTCGGCGCAACGAAAATGTCCTTCAGGGCATTGTGACTTTCCGTGCAAGCCGCAGGGACGACAGGGTAGGGGGATCGTTGTTTCCACGATACGGTGATCGGTTGAGAGCGGGGTAAATCCGAATGAAGGCAAAGTGGAGCAGAAAATGGCGGTTACAGGTGCGTTTACTGCAGATGCCAGGTGCAGCGGCGCCGAATCGTTGACAAAATTGCGTTTTGCGCCCTGCATCAGGGCCGCAGAGCCCAACAAGCTGAGTTGACCTGCCAGATTGACTACCTTGGGATGGGATATCGCATCGGCAATATTTTGGCAGGCAATCCGGTCGGAAGGGGCGCCCAGCAAATAAACTTTTGCTTCAGGGGGAAGCGCTGCAATCAATTCCACCCATTTGTGTGCAGGCCATTGTTTGGTAAACCACACCGAGGTTGGAGCAAGGCAATAATAATCAGAAACCCCTGTTTTCCACACTTGGGCTTCCTTTAGCGCTTCCGCATCGGGATAAAGTCGGGGCAATTCAGTTGATTGATCGCTCAAATGCTCAATAAGCGACAGGTTCCGGTCAACTTCATGGCCCTGGCCTATGCGGTGTGGGGCCCGGTGTGAAAACGCCCAGGAAAAAGGGTTTTTATCAAATCCGATGCGATGGGCAGCGCCACTTGCCAGGGTAAGCAAACCAGAAGCAGCAAAGCGTTGGCAATTGACCACTGCAAAAAAGCGCTCCTTCCTAAATTGAGTGGCAAGGCGGAACAAGTTTTGGTATTTTCGGGCGCCTTTGTCCCAAACCCAGGTTTTTGTCAAAATTGGATGGTTTCTTAACAGTCCTTCATTGCCTTTGCGGACGAGCAGGTGAATTTCCGCAGAAGGGAAAAATCGATGAATCTTTTCAATTAAAGGCGTGGCAAGCACCACGTCGCCCAAAAATGCAGTTTGAATGATTAGAAACTTCATTGGACAAAGTTCGGGTTCGATTGGTAAAAAAGTGTGATTTTGGAAAAAAAATGCTTGTAAAAATAAAAATACCATATACCTTTGCAGCCGCTCTTGAAAAAGGATCAAAAAAGGGGTTTTTTGTCTTTTTTTTGTCTTAAATTGCGGGAATGGCGGAATTGGTAGACGCATACGTTTCAGGGGCGTACGCCGCAAGGTGTGCGGGTTCGACTCCCGCTTCCCGCACTTGATTTTCAAAGGACTATGCTTCGGCGTGGTCCTTTTTTTTGTTTTTATTTTCCAGCATCCTTCCTGCGCGCGGTTCGGCCCTTTGGCCCCCATACGTTTCCTGCCACTTCTTTTTTGCTCCATGCTACAGGCTCGTTTTCCAAAACCAGCCATTCCCACTTTCCCCCTTTTTTGCTCCAAACGCTGGGCCATTTCCACCAAAAAACGAAAGTCTACCCGGTCGGACCTGGTTGGCCCGCATCTTTGACGCACTGAACAACAAACCATCAATTTTCAGGCGATGAATGCTTCCTGTACGATCAATTTTGCCCTGACTTTGCGCCTTTTTTGCCCCATTCTACTTGGCGCCTGGGTACCCCTGCCGCTTGTGGGGGTAAGGCCAGGCAAGGCAAAGCGGAAGCGTCCAATTTGAAAGAAGGGACAGAACCAATAACAAACACAATTTACAGATTGGTTTATTACGGCTGTCGTGCGAGGTAACTTGTGCGGCAGTTTTGCGTTTGGTTCTTTTGAATTTCCAATTATATCGGTATTTTTGTTGCATAATTTATGAAACAAACGCGTTTGTTTCTTTAAAGTTGAAATTATATTAAAAATTGCACCAATTATGCAACACATCATCCTGATGGCCGACATTGTGCAAAGCCATTTATACGATCAGAGCGACTTGATGCAGGTTTTCCGGCAGGCGGTTCAGCATGTAAATCGGCAGTTTGAAGCGCACTTATTGTCGCCGCTTACCATAACCCTGGGTGATGAGTTTCAAGGTGTTGTACGCGATGTATCCGCAGCGGTTGCCATTATCTGGAGTTTAGAAACCGCCACGTTTTTGCAGAAAAAACCGTTCGAGTTGCGCTATGTGTTGCATGAAGGACCTATTGATACGCCCATTAATCGGCATATTGCTTACGAGATGCTGGGCTTGGGTTTGACCGAGGCGCGGGCATTTTTGAATGAGATGAAGGGGAATAGCCAACGATTTAGGGTAAATTTGCAGCAAACCCAGGCATCTGCTTTGTTAAATGAGGCGTTTGTGATTTATTTGGCCATCAAGCGGGGCTGGAACCCAGAAAAAGACAGGGAATTGTTGCAGGTATTTTTTCAGAACCCTGATTACAAGGCGGCGGCAGTCGGGCTGGGAAAAAGTCGCTCGCTCATGTGGAAACGGGCAAAAAGTTTACAAATTGATGCGTATCACGCGGTAAAATCCATCACTTATGTTGCTGCCGGCATGGCATTTTAAATGTGCACCACCATGATATTTGCTTATTATTTTGGCATTCTTTTTTTGTGGGAACTTTGGCTGATATTTATTTTTCGGCTTTTGGCGCGCTTTTTTCACCAGGAGATGGAGATCAGCCTCCGGGCTTTTGTGAAAGGGCTGGTAGAGCGCGGTTTTTTGACATTTGCTTTGGTTTTGGAATATAGCCAGGCATTGACGTTGTTTGGCGCCTTAAAATTGGGAACCCGATTAAAGCACCAGGAGCAACTGGACAATACCGGATTTAACGATTTTTATTTAATTGGTAATTTGATTTCGGTAGCAAGCGCCATGGCATATACCTGGCTATTTCAGTTTATGGGATTCAAATAAGGCAACTAGATTAAATTTTTGTAAGCATCCTACCTTTTAAGCGGAGATTTTACAATTATTATTGCAAATATTGCACTTTTGCGCGCCTGTCGGCGTCTTTTTAGCCAAATAGATTCTATGACTGATCAACCTTACATACATCGGGACATTTCCTGGTTGTCGTTTAACTACCGGGTATTACAGGAAGCGAAGGATCCGGCGGTACCGCTGCTCGAACGCTTGAAGTTTCTGGCCATTTATTCATCCAATTTGGACGAATTTTTTCGGGTGCGTGTTGCCAGCATTCGGAATTTGAAGCGAGTAGGCAAAAAGACCAAGGCCGAGTTGGATTTTGATCCCCGTGAGTTGCTACGGGAGATACACCAAATTGTCAACCGGCAACAAGAGGAGTTTTCCGAGATTTTTCAACGGCAGATCTTGCCGGAGTTGAAAAGGCACAACATCAACATTTTGCGGCGTTTGGAGTTGAACGCAGAACAGCGTCATTTTGTGGAAAACTATTTTCACAACAATTTGCTTCCGTTTGTGATGCCTGTATTGTTGGTGAAGCATCGGATTCGGCCTTTTTTGGCCACGGCGCATTTATATTTGGCTGTGCATTTGCGTTTGCGAAAGCGTCCTTTGGCAGAAAGTGAGTACGCATTGGTTAAAATACCTTCCGATCAGTTGCCGCGTTTTATCAAATTACCTTCTGCGCCGGGCAGCCATGACTTGATCATGCTCGACGATATTGTGCGCAATTCGGTATCCTGGCTTTTTCCGGGGTATGAGGTACAAGATACGTATTCCATCAAGCTCACACGCGACGCTGAGTTGTACATTGATGATGAGTATTCGGGCGATTTGGTACAAAAAATCAAGTCCAGCTTGCAGAAGCGGCAGGTAGGGCCTACAAGTCGGTTTGTGTATGATCGGGAGATGCCCATGCACTTGTTGGCCCATTTGCAGGAAACATTTGATTTGGGCAAGAACGACATCTTGCCAGAGGGTCGATATCACAACAATTTTGATTTCTTCAAGTTTCCGGATTTCGACATGTCCTATTTGAAGAACAAGCCTTTGCCTCCTTTGCAACATCCTCACGTGCATCATGCATCTGATCCATTTAGTTTGTTGCGGGAGAAGGATCAATTGCTGCATTTTCCGTATCAATCGTACGAGTCAGTGATTCATTTTTTTGAGAAAGCGGCACTTGATCCGGATGTGACGCACATCAAAGTCATCCAGTATCGGGTGGCGCGAAACAGCCGTATTTTAGCAGCCTTAATGGAAGCGGTTAAGCGGGGCAAGCAGGTATCGGCATTTGTGGAAATCAAGGCCCGGTTTGACGAGGCCGCCAACCTGGAATGGGGAGAGAAGCTGGAAAAAGCAGGCGTTCGGGTGCATTATTCGTTTCCAGGCGTAAAGGTTCACTCCAAACTGGCTTTAATCCGTCGCCTGGAGGAAGGAGAGCCGCGGTTGTATTGCTATTTATCAACAGGCAATTTTCACGAGGAGACTGCCAAAATATATTGTGATTTTGGATTATTGACGGCCGATCCGCGCATAACAACAGAGGTAAGCACGGTATTTACCTTCCTGGAAAATATCAAGCCTCCCAAACAGGAGTTTTCGCATTTGTTGGTAGGTAAATTCAATTTGCGCCCGGCCCTGTACAAATTAATTGATGCCGAGATTGAAGCAGCCCAGCGCGGCGAACGCGGCGAAATGACCATCAAGCTGAACAGTTTGGAGGACAAAGACATGATTCGGAAATTATACGAAGCTTCTACGGCGGGTGTAAAAATTCGGCTGATTATCCGGGGTATATGTTGTTTGGTTCCCGGCATTCGCGGTGTAAGCGAACACATTGAGATCATCAGCATTGTTGACCGGTTCCTGGAGCACGCTCGGGTGTTTTTGTTTTATCACGGCGGTGAAGAAAAAATGTATCTTTCCAGTGCCGACTGGATGGAGCGCAATTTGACCTACCGGATCGAAACCACATTCCCGGTGTATGACCCCGATTTGAAACGGGAGATTAAAGATATGTTGGATTTGCAATTGAATGACAATGTGAAGGCACGATACATTGATCGGTTCAATTTAAATGAGTATCGCAGAATTAGTACGGATATTCCCGTTCGAGCGCAATTGGAAACCTATTTTTATTACAAGCGAAAGGTAGATTAGCGTCTGCAAAATGCAAACTTCCATAGGCGCCCGGTCAGCTAGGCGTTATCAGGTGGCTTTTGGTGGTAATGGGTTGATAATGTGTAAGTTAAGCCTGTTTGGTTTTGTGCTTTTGGGGTGGTTTTCAAAAAAAAATTATTTTTTTTGAAAAAAAGTATTCAAAAAACTTGTCTGAGTAAAACATGAGGTATTATCTTTGCCGCCGCTTAAGGACAAAACATTGGTTCTGTCATAAATGCGGAAGTAGCTCAGTTGGTAGAGCACGACCTTGCCAAGGTCGGGGTCGCGAGTTCGAGTCTCGTTTTCCGCTCAGAGGCCTGTAGGAATGCAGGCCTTTTTTATTTAAATCAGTCCAATTGCAAATTAGGGGATTATTGTATTTGACGAATCCCGTGTATATTTGCAAAATACTTTTGGGCCCGGGTGGTGAAATGGTAGACACGAGGGACTTAAAATCCCTTGGCCTTTAGGCCGTGCAGGTTCGAGTCCCGTCCCGGGCACTATTTTTCAAACATTGTAAAAAGCGTTGTTGTTTCGAATGGGAACAACGGCGCTTTTTAGTTTTGGCGTTCCTACCTGGTAGTGTATTGGGATATGGCATATATCTGACGAATTTGCATATTGAAAATTGATTTTTAAAGAGTGGCCTAGTTTTTGAAACTGCAGGGAGGGGCATGGCTTGAGCTTTGCGTTTAAAGGCATCCAAAGAAAGGCACATTCATACCGTTTTCCGGGTAATTCCGACCATTCCCCGAAAATCAGTCATCGGATTGTTTGTTTTGTTCTACATTTGACAATCCACCGATCAATAAAAATGCAATTCAATCGGTTTAGTGAAAGCCTGCAAGACAGACATCTGTGGTGGCAAGTTGCTCAGGGGCTTGCATATGCCATTTTTGCCTATTTAATAGGGAAGTTGATTGGTAAGGGTGGTATGCTAATCGGGATTGTGCTTTTGGCCATTCCATTTACCTTGGCATTTTTGAGTTATTTGTTCAAGCGTCCTACAGCAGCCCTGGACGGGGCGATGATAGTTGGTTTTTTTTCGGCGGGAGTCACCCGCTATGTAGCGGGGCCTTGGGGGTTGTTGATGGACGGTTTTTTGTTTATCGGGTGGCTTTCGATGTTCTTTTATAAATTTCGGGATACGGATTGGTCTCCTTTGCGAAATGATGTGATGATGGTTGCGATAGGGTGGTACGGATTGGTGGTACTGGAGATCTTGAATCCGGAAAGCAATGGGATAGAGTGCTGGTTTTATGCGATGCGTGGCAATGGATTTTACCAGATGCTTTCCTTTGGCTTGGTTTTCATGTTTTACAGAGAGCCGCGCTATTTGGATCGATTTTTAACATGGACTTTGATTTTATCGTTGATGGGAACGGCCTGGGGCTTCAGGCAGATGATAACCGGGGTTGACGCGGCGGAGTACAAGTGGTTGTATGTGGATGGTTTTGCGTTTACCCATGTATTGGCGGGGGTATTGCGGGTTTTTTCGTTTTATTCCGATGCCGGGCAATTTGGCGCTTCCCAGGCAGAGGTATTTATAACCTGTGCGATCATTGCTTTGGGGCCTTTGCCGATGAAACAGCGAATTTGGTATGCAATAGCAGGGTTGTTCACGTTTATGGGATTTGCGGTTTCGGGTACGCGTGGCGCTTTGGCGGTGCCGGCGATAGGGGCATTAACCTATCTGGTGATCAGTAAAAACTTTAAGGTGCTTATTTTAGGCCTGATTATTATGGGCAGTGTTTTTTATGTGTTGAAGTACACAATGGCCTATCAGAGTGTGGAGCAGGTGAGAAGGATGCGTACAGCTATGAATCCGGAAGATGCCTCTTTTTTAACGCGATTGAAAAACCAACGCACTTTTGCCCGTTATTTGGCCAGTCGTCCGTTTGGCGGCGGGATAGGTGCGGCCGGGTATTGGGGATTTCGGTTTAATCCATACAGTTTGTTGGCCAATACCGCTACCGACAGTTATTATGTAAAAATATGGGCAGAAACAGGCATTATTGGAATTTGTTTACA